>NZ_JBEQCS010000011.1:0-125817 GCF_046054195.1 Celerinatantimonas sediminis | reverse complement strand
GAGTGGTAGTTCAGTTGGTTAGAATACCGGCCTGTCACGCCGGGGGTCGCGGGTTCGAGTCCCGTCTACTCCGCCAACTTCTTCAAGCAGTTCTTGCTGATTTATCTTGCGATATTAAGCCTTGGCTAATTGCTCACCGAGTTCTGGTGGGTTTTGAGCGTTCGTCGAGCTTAGCGCTCTTCATTGATATAATTTGTCATCCCTGACAAAAAAATCCTTATTAACTGTCTTATTTATCCGTCGATTTCTCACTCTGGTAGAGTTCTTTAACAGCCAGCTTAACTTGATTCGAGAGAATCGGATCGGGTGCCCCAATTAAAGCAGAGCTCTTATTTGCTTTAATAATCCGAGTCGCTATGACTTGCCGTGTTTTAATATCGTAGATAGCGATTTTTAAAGCTGGATGTTGATGCTTAGGGTCGGTTGCATTCCAAAAGACCCACTGAGGTGACACGTAGTAATAGTAGCCATGGGATTTGGGACCCGCGATGCAATCCACACTGTGACAAGCTGGGCTGTAGGTTACCTTAGCCTTGCTATAGTGTTTAAACGCTTGTGTCAAAGCCAGAGAACCTTCATTATTCATTTCTTGGTTCTGGTGTGGGCCATTGATCGGTTGGCGAACCCGACTAATTAAAACATTGTGATGGGCCTTTAGTGGCGTTGCCCAAAGCGGCAGGCTAATGGCAGTTGAAAATGTACAAATCAGGATAAAGAAGAGTTTTCTCATAGTTTACCGAGTCAGTGATTGTTTTGTTCATGATGGCGGATATAAGAGCGCGATACAACCAACCCAGAAACATCATTTCTGTCATATTCCATAAAAAATACAAATTTTCGGTAAATCAAAATGATTAAATTTTGGGAAATGATTTCATTAAATAAGGCTAATCATAAAGTATGAGAAACATAACTTAACTTATTGAATAAAAACAAATTTATATGATGTATTTGTATTATCCCCTTACAAATTAAACGGAAAAGTGGAAAGTTTTGTTTACATTTTTATAGGGATATTTCCTACAAGCTTATGGGTAAGTATATAGTTCTATCAAATTCCTGATAAAATCCCCTCATTAAGGCAGCTACATAGCGTAGCTTGGATTAGCTTTTTCAATAAATTTTGTCCGGATTGGCAATGTGTTGGCAAGTTACAGGGACCAACTCATTCATACTCGTTTGATTAGATAGAGGCCGGAATAGGGGGATATCATGGCAAATAGGCTGATTTTGATCTCATCTGGTGGTGTATTTTCATCGGCATTAATGAATCATCTGTCTTCAACATTATCAATGGACTACGAAATTTGTGTCTCACCAAGTGATTTTCCTCGTGAAAATGATCATTTCGTGGTTTTAGTGGATTATCAGACTGTTCGCGCAGTAAATAGTCCATGGTTTGAATTTTTCACACCCTTTAATCAGCACATAAAAGTGCTATTACTTGATTACCCAGAAAAAGAACCGCTAGATATTGTCAGTAGCTTGAACAATGTTTGTGGTGTTTTCTTTAGTTCTGACTCACTAGAAACTCTTGAAAAAGGGATTCGTAAAGTGATGGATGGGGAAATGTGGTTTGGTCGCCAGTTGGTTGGTGAACTACTGCAACTGTACAAACGTAAAGTGGGTGAATCAAAACCGACTAAACAAATTAAAATATCACCTCGTGAAGTTGAAGTGTTACGTTGTTTGTCAGTTGGTTATTCCAATCATGATGTTGCGCAAAAACTACATTTAAGTGAAAACACGGTCAAATCACACCTGTTTAATATCTTTCGTAAACTCAATGTTAAAAACCGCACCCAAGCAGTGTCTTGGTTTAACAGCCATTACAGTATGTAATGCCATCATGGTGACCCTTTGGTGACCTTCTGTTTTTACTCATTTGCCGTAATGATTGTTATCGTTAGTAACATGTGCTTTGACGTTTTGTTACCTTTTTACCGATAGATTAACTTCTTTGTCAGACATCTGTGATTTGTTGCTCAACAAGCTGGATTGCTTAGTGAGGCCGCATCAAAAATCCAGTATAGTGAGAGTCGTTAAATCAATCAGGTAGAGATTTTATGAGTCACGAATTAATTCTTTCACAACTAAAAGAAGCCGCTTCTGTTTTAGACCAGTTTTTAAATGATTCGGCAAATATTGCAGCGATAGAAAATGCCGCCACATTAATAGCCGATAGTTTTAAACAAGGTGGTAAAGTTATCTCCTGTGGTAATGGCGGATCACATTGTGATGCGATGCACTTTGCCGAAGAGCTAACTGGTCGCTATCGGGATAATCGTCCGGCATATCCTGCCATTGCAATTTCAGACCCTAGCCACATCTCCTGTGTAGGCAATGATTACGGATTTAACGATATCTTTTCTCGCTATTTAGAAGGCTTAGGTAAACCTGGCGATGTATTGTTAGGGATTAGCACTAGCGGTAATTCAGCGAACATTCTTAAAGCGATTGAAGTTGCTCATAAACAATCGATGAAAGTTGTGATTTTAACCGGTAAAGATGCGGGTAAAATGGCAGGACTTGCTGATTGTGAAATTTGTGTGAAGCATTTTGGATACGCGGATCGTATTCAAGAAATTCATATTAAAGTGATTCATATATTAATTCAGTTAATTGAGCAGAAAATGGCAGGTTAGGAGGTTTATCGCTCGTGTGTGAGTTGTTAGGTATGAGTGCCAATGTGCCGACTGATATTTGTTTTTCGCTGACGGGGTTAGTTCAGCGAGGTGGTCATACCGGGCCTCATAAAGATGGTTGGGGCGTTGCTTTTTATGAAGGCAAAGGATGTCGCAGTTTTAAAGATCCAGCGCCGAGTGCTGAATCTCCAGTTGCGAAAATGGTGTTGGATTATCCGATAAAAAGTTGCGCGGTCATCAGCCATATTCGTCAGGCTAATCGCGGTGGGGTTAGCCTTGAGAATACCCATCCTTTTACCCGAGAGCTTTGGGGACAAAACTGGACTTATGCGCATAATGGCCAATTACGTGGTTATAAAAAACTTGATACAGGCTTTTATCGCCCGATTGGTCAAACCGATAGTGAATGGGTTTTTTGTTGGATTTTAGAGCAGTTACGAGAACGTTATTCGCGCAAACCTGGGCAGATGAATGCCGCTTTTTCATTTGTTGCTTCACTAGCTGATAAGCTTCGCGAGCTAGGCGTTTTTAATATGCTATTGAGTAATGGCGATTATGTGATGGCTTATTGCTCTAATAACTTGCACTGGATTACCCGTCGCGCGCCATTTGGTCAGGCTCGCCTGCAAGATGCTGATGTAACCGTTGATTTTCAGACTCAAACAACGCCCAATGATGTTGTCACTGTGGTTGCTACTCAGCCTTTAACCAGCAATGAGAATTGGCATAAGATGGTGCCAGGTGAGTTTGCCCTGTTTCGTTTAGGCGAGTTGTGTCTTAGCCGAGTTAGCCGCTAACTCAACTACAAAAATGCCCTGAGAGTTTATTTCAGGGCATTTACTTATTCATCGGCATCATCGTTTGCGTATCCGCATGGGCCGAGCGGCTGATTATCCAGCCAAGCCTTGTTATCGCGCATGACTAGCCTGTCATCGCAGAACCATTTAACGACCAATGGATAACTGGTGAGCTCTTGGCTGTTAACTCTTTGAGCAATCAACTGCGCATCATCGTCAGCAAAAATCGGTACCTTAGTTTGCAAAATAATCGGCCCACCATCGAGCTCAGCTGTCACAAAATGAATACTACAGCCACTTTGGGTATCACCATTATCTAAGGCGCGTTGATGGGTATTTAGGCCCGGATATTTAGGTAATAATGATGGATGGATATTGAGCATGCGACCGCTGTAAGCATTAACAAAATCAGCTGTTAAAATGCGCATGAATCCGGCTAAGACGACTAAATCGACCGAATAATCATCCAGTAAGCTGGCTAATGCTCGGTCATAATCGCTTCGCTCTGGATAGTCTTTGGCACTGATAACGGCTGTATCTATTCCAGCTTCAGCAGCTCGGGCCAAGCCTGTTACCCGAGCTTTATTACTGACAACAACAGCTATCTCAGCATTGATGTAATCGTGGTTGCAGGCATCAATTAATGCCTGCAAATTACTACCAAATCCTGAGATCAAAACGCCAACGCGTTTTGTTTGTGGTTGGTTAGGCAAAGACAACTTGTGCCTCTTCACCAGCATCAAGCGCTTGAACTTCACCTAATACCCAAGCTTTTTCACCAGCTGCATGCAAGGTATCGATGGTTTGCTGAACTTTTGCTTGAGGAACAGCAACAACCAAACCCACACCACAGTTAAAGGTGCGATACATCTCTTCGCGAGAGATGTTCCCGTTTTCTTGAAGCCAATCAAAAATTTCAGGCCACTGCCAGCTAGATTCATCAATCACTGCTTTACAGTTTTTTGGCAATACGCGAGGAATATTTTCCCAGAAACCACCGCCTGTAATATGTGAGATGGCATGTACGTCAACTTGTTTAATTAACGCCAATGCTGATTTGACATAAATTCGGGTTGGTGTGAGCAGCGTTTCACCTAGCGTACTTTGGCCAAAACTCTGCAGAGGATCAGCGCCAGAGACTTCTAAAATTTTTCGAATTAACGAAAAACCATTAGAATGTGGGCCGCTTGAGCCAAGCGCGATAAGCGCATCACCAGAGGCTACTTTTGAGCCATCGATAATGTTTTCTTTTTCAACAACGCCTACACAAAACCCTGCAATATCATAATCTTCACCATGATACATGCCTGGCATTTCAGCTGTTTCGCCACCGATCAGCGCACATCCTGACTGTTTACAGCCGTTGCCAATACCGCTGACAACGTCAGCTGCTGTATCAACATCTAATTTGCCAGTGGCGTAATAATCTAAAAAGAACAGTGGTTCAGCCCCTTGAACAATGAGGTCATTGACGCACATTGCGACAAGGTCAATCCCAACACTGTCATGCTTTTTAAGGTCCATCGCCAATCGTAGTTTAGTGCCGACACCGTCAGTACCTGCTACTAATACGGGTTCTTTATAACGAGCTGGGATCTGACATAGTGCTCCAAAACCACCTAATCCACCCATGACTTCTGGGCGAGAGGTCGCTTTACTGACACCTTTGATCCGCTCAACTAAAGCATTTCCAGCATCAATATCGACACCGGCATCCTTGTAACTTAGGGGGGGAGTTTGCTTACTCACAAAATTACCTGCTGCTTAGGGTTAGAATCTGGGGGTATTTTAGCAATGTTGTGAGTCCTAGAACAGTCATGGACGATTAACGGCGACATTTTCCTGTTTTCCTGTAAAATTAAGTCGAATTGTTAGATATTTAATTGGAGAGAAAGGATGAAGGTCGTCGAGGTTAAACACCCCCTGATTCGACACAAATTGGGCTTAATGCGTGAAGCAGATATTAGTACCAAGCGCTTTCGTGAATTAGCAAAGGAAGTTGCTAGTCTGCTGACCTATGAAGCAACTTCTGATTTGGCAATGGAACAGGTGACCATTGACGGTTGGGCCGGGCCAGTCAATGTAGAGCAGATTCAGGGTAAAAAAGCGACCGTCGTACCGATTTTACGTGCAGGACTGGGAATGATGGATGGTGTCCTTGAGCATATGCCGTCTGCAAAAGTAAGCGTTGTCGGTATGTATCGTAATGAAGAAACGCTAGAACCAGTGCCATATTTTGAAAAATTAGTTGGTCAGATTGATGAACGTTTAGCTTTGGTTGTCGACCCAATGTTGGCAACAGGCGGCTCAATGATTGCCACCATTGATCTTTTAAAAAATAAAGGCTGTAAAAAAATCCGAGTATTAGTCTTGGTAGCAGCACCTGAAGGGCTCAAAGCCTTAGAAGAAGCTCATCCTGATATTGAGTTGTATACTGCCTCGATAGATGAAAAGTTAAATTCAGACGGTTATATTATGCCAGGGCTCGGAGATGCTGGTGATAAAATCTTTGGGACTAAATAATTTTTTATAGCCAATGAAAGAGGGCCGTATGCACGCAATGAAGAGAATCCTGGTTGTTTTGTTTGGATTATGTTTGAGCCATGCGGCCTTTGCGATGCAATCTGTCGATCCATACCAGCTAACTGTGCCAGCCAGTGGACAGTTAAGCCAAGATCAGCAAAGCGCATTTAAACTATTGATTGAACGTCTAACGGGTGACGATAAAGCATTAGATAATCAAGCCATTGCGGATGCACTTTCCCATGCTGGAGAATATTTACAGCAGTATTCCTATCAAAACTCTCAAGCCCATCAACAATTACTAGCAACGTTTAACCGCTCGCAGATAGAAACGTTGTTAACTCAGGCGGGAATAGCGTTCTGGGCTCAGGTTCGACCAACTATCTTAGTTTGGTATGCAAGCGAGCAGCAAAACCAGCGACAAATTGATGCCGATGGCAGTGCCAGCGCAACAGCACTGCAGCAACAAGCAAAAAATTTAGCATTACCGATGATCTTCCCTATTATGGATTTAGATGACTCAATGGCTGTGTCTGTCTCTGATGTCTGGGGAGAGTTTAATCAACCCATTATTAAAGCCAGTCGTCGTTATGGCGCTGATATTGCTTTAACTGTTAAAAGCTATTTAGATAACGGCGCAACTCATTTAAGTTGGCAACTTCTCGATGTGCACCAGGGGCAATTGATTAATAGTGGCGATCTTCGCGATGATAATTCAACTGACAATGCGGCTAATCTAACTTCACAGATGCTCAAACAGATAGCTAGTCAATTGGCCGCCCGTTATGCGGTTGTGCGCTCAGTCAATTCGGATAGCCAAATCATTTTAAGTTTTGCGCATATCGATAATTTCACCCAATATCAGCATCTTTATAAATTTTTGATGAATCAACCCAGTGTTGGCCAGGTTAATCTACAACAGGTGAGTGCAGGTCAATACCAATTTGAGGTGCATTTAGTTGGGCCTTGGCAATCCCTGCAATCGGCATTGGAGCTTGATGATAATTATACTCCAATAGTCGGGGTGCCATATCATTATGATGTACAATAGAAATTTCTACCTGGTTGTTTATATTACGATGCCATGGTTATAATAATAAAGAATTGTTTAGAGTTGCTATTATCTGTTGACTAAATCACCACAGCTATCTCTGCCGGTTCATCTACCTGATGATGAAACATTCGCAAGTTTTTATGCCGGCGAGAATTCACAGTTGCTTTCAGCGCTTCAAAATTTAGCGCTGGACCAAGGCGAGCGGATGCTCTATATCTGGGGCGCGCCTGACTCTGGTCGTTCCCATTTACTTCACGCCAGTTGTGCCGAAATGAATAGTTGTAATTTGGCAACAGCTTATTTGCCTTTGGATATGCATGCGATGATGGCTCCTGCTTATTTAGAGGGCTTAGAATCCATGGCTTTGGTTTGTTTAGATAATATCGATGCGGTGGCAGGGCACAAAGACTGGGAAACTGCTATTTTTGATTTTTACAATCGCCGTAAAGAGCTTGATGATTCAACACGTTTGATAGTGACCGCCAATGCTCCTGCTAATCAGTTGCAATGGGCATTACCCGATCTGGCATCGCGTTTAAGCTGGGGGGTGACTTACCGGTTGATTGAGCTTTCTGACACCCAAAAATTAAGTGCTTTGCAGCTGCGAGCTGAACTGCGTGGTTTGCGGATGCCTTTGGAAGTCGCTCGATTTTTAATTAAACGTATTTCCCGCGACATGCCGACCTTACTTGCTACGTTAGATAAACTCGACAGAGCTTCTATCACTGAGCAACGCAAGCTCACCATTCCGTTTGTCAAAGAAACATTAGGATTATAGGGATAATCCTAATGTGGTCATTGATATTTATTTGCTAAATAGAGCAGAAATATTTTCTGGTGGCCGACCAATCACGGCTTTATCACCATTGACGACGATTGGCCGTTCGATAAGTTTTGGATGCTGAGCTAAAACGTCAATCCATTGTTGTTCGCTTAATGATTGCTCCGAAAGGTCCAATTCTTTAAATAATGCTTCTTTACGTCTTACTAGGTCTTTGGCGGGAATAGCCAACTTAGCCAGCAGATCTTTAAGTGTTGCCGCATCTGGTGGTGTTTTTAGATATTCAACGATGGCAATATCTTGAGTGTGTTCTTTTAACAGCTCTAAGGTTTGGCGTGATTTAGAGCACCGAGGGTTATGATAAATTGTAACTGTCATCGGTTTTTCCTTTGATTACAAGTGTTGCAGCTTTTCAAGTTGCTTCTGACTGGCTTTAAACTCATCTATTCGAGCTTTAATTCGTGCTTCGTCCAGGCGATTAGAGGTGTTGTTCAGCGCATTTTTTAATTCGCTAATTCCCTGAGTATATTGTCCGCGCAGGGCAAAATATTCGCCACGAGCTTGTTGCATTTGGGCTGTTAAGTGCTGATGTTGATAAGCCTCTATGAGCGTCTGCCATCCTAAAATGTCATCGTTATGCTCTCGTAAATAACGATCAAGCAGTTGCGATGCCTGCGCATCTTGTTTATTTGCCATATAAGCTGCGGCTAGGTTAATAATTACAATGCGATTATCAGGATAACGCTGGTAAGCATCCTGCAAACGTTTCACCGCTCGAGCGGTCTTTTTCATTGCAATATCGATATCCGATTGAGTATCGAGTACATACATACTTTGTGGATGTTTTTTGGCTAGCTGTGTAATTAGCTCTTGAGCTTTTTCATATTTTTTCTGGGCAAACAGCGCCAAGGTGAGACCGTACAACGCAGCATCTTTGAGTTTATAGTTATGGTTTTCTAACTGGCTATGAAACAAGCTATAAGCTTGGTCAGGATTTAGTCCAACAAAACGGACCTGCATGCGAGCTTTTGCCATCTGAAAATCAAGACTTGGGGCAATGTATTTATCCGGATATTGGCTTGCTCGGGATTGCGCATCAGCAATACGTTGAGCCGTTAAAGGGTGATCAGAAAGCCAAGCAGGCGGTTTGCTTGCATAACGATATTTGGATGCGAGTAAGCTGAAAAAATCGACCATTGCATGAGGATTAAAACCACTGCGATACAAGACCTGCATGCCGATATGATCCGCTTCATATTCGTTTTGGCGAGTATAGTTAATGCGATGCTGAATGCTTGCTGCCATAGTGGTTTGCATCGCTGCGATCCCTGCAACGGGGTTGGCAATAGCCACAATAAAGGAGCCGAGCAATCCTGCTATCGTTAAATGGCTGGCCGATGCCGATTTTTCTATGCTACGAGCAATATGCCGCTGAGTCACGTGGCTAATTTCGTGGGCGAGGACCGCTGCTAATTCGCTTTGCGTTCGAGCCATTACCACCGTTCCGGTGTTGACTTTCACATAACCACCTAAAAAAGCAGCTGCATTGATACTAGCGTCATTGATTAAGAAGAAGTGAAAAGGCAGATGGACGTTATCTGCGTGAGCAACGAGACGATGCCCAAGTTGATTAATGTAATCTTCAAGCAATGGGTCTTGTACAATCGGTGAGCTGGCGCGCATGGCACGCATGTAAGCGTCGCCATACTGCTTTTCTTGTGCAATCGAAAGCGCTTGAGCACCGGCAGTGCCAATCTCTGGCAGAGAATTGTCAGCCAAACTTTGCAGTGAAATGATAAAGACCAGTAATCCTAAAACTAGATCTTTTACCAAGCTTTGAACCTGCTTGCGATAAGATATTATGACGATCTCAGTTCACCTTAATCTTGTAATCTTGATTGTCTAATCATAACGAAATTATTCCCACCCTGACACTTTCGTTTACTTTTCTGTTGGCATTTAACCAGTCTCGTAATGATTGGTGAAAAACCAGAGTAGATAGCGAAAGTATTTCCGACTTAAAAGCTCTCAATATTAATTACTATTTTTTGGTTAAACGCCGTTAACTAAGCGAAATATTCTAGATATTTTAAAGGAGTTTAATTCTTGGATAAAATATATACTTTACCAGATAGTTATGGTGTAAATTCATACAAGCGATGAAGGCTCAGCTATGGTAGGCTACGCCTTCTACTTTCGTTGAGAGGGTTATCAACTGCTTATGTTTAGCCTTTTTAAAGGTTGGTATCAGCGTAAATTTTCGGATCCGGAAGCCGTCGCGCTGGTATTTTTATTGGTTGTAGGGTTTTTAGTGCTCTATTTTATGGGGCATTTGTTAGCGCCATTTCTGGTCGCTGTGATCCTCGCATACCTTCTCGACTGGCCTATCACCCGTTTAGAAAAATTCGGGATGGGGCGCCGCTGGGCAACATCCGTGGTATTGCTGGCTTTTGGTATTCTCGTTGTAGTCGCGGTGGTGCGAATTTTACCAACGGTCTGGACCCAAGGCGCTAATCTGATTACTGAGCTGCCAACGATGTTTAATAAAGCTCAAGATTTTATGGATTCGCTGCCACAACGTTATCCAGATTTAATTGATCCGGCTTTTGTCGATACGGTCACCAGTACCATTCAGCATCGTTTTTTAGGAATGGGTGAAAAAATGGTGCAGGCATCAATCAGCTCTCTAATTAGTCTGGCAGCACTCGCGATTTATTGTATTTTAGTGCCCTTGATGCTGTTCTTTCTACTGGCTGATAAACACCGATTGATCCGTTCAGCTTCGCGTTTCTTACCTAAAAACCGAATTCTTGTCGGCCAAGTATGGCATGAAATGCATCAGCAAATTACCAATTATCTGCGCGGTAAGGCTATTGAAATAATCGTAGTGGGCATTGCGACTTATCTGGTTTTCTTTGTGATGGGAATGCGCTATTCAGCTTTACTCGGTGTTGCGGTAGGCTTGTCGGTGCTGATCCCATATATCGGCGCCTTCGTGGTAACTGTCCCGGTGACCATGGTCGCACTATTTCAATGGGGGCCAACGGCTGATTTTGGATATCTGATGCTGGCGTATCTGATTGTTCAGGGGCTCGATGGGAACCTGCTGGTGCCATTGCTCTTTTCTGAAGCCGTTAATTTGCATCCATTAGCAATTATTATTGCGGTGATCTTATTTGGCGGTTTATGGGGTTTTTGGGGAGTATTCTTTGCCATTCCGTTGGCAACACTCGTCAAAGCTGTCCTCAACGCTTGGCCATCGGATACGGCTAATACCGATAAAAAACTTATTGAATAAACGTATTGAATAAAAAAGGCGCGAGAGTTTCGCGCCTGCGCCTTTTAGCATCAAGGCTTATTTGTTTAAGTAGTTTAAAACCACTTCGTGGTGATCTTTGGTTTTGAACTTATCAAATATATGCTCAATGTTACCCGATTCATCGACTAAGAAACTGGTTCTAACCACGCCCATATTTTCTCGTCCCATGACTTCCCACCCTTGGAAATATGCTAAGACATAAATTTTGACGATTCTTAATAAAGTCTATCTTTAACAATGAGTTAAGTTAATAAATTTCTTGTTTGAACCCTAATTATAGCAGTTGTCATATTTTTTTGTAAATTGGGCTATTTTTGACGCTTTTCGAAGCGGGAACTTGTCATAAAAAGTTTAGGCGATGTTATAAGATGAGGCTGATTTTCATTGCGACAGAATCGCTCGGTGATCACAAGCATGATTCTGAGCCTATAACTCATTTGTGGACAGAAACGCGTTAGAACTATTACCCTAAATCGTTTCTGTCAGATTAGGAAAAGTATGTTTGACACCTTGATCGTTTGTTACTTGCCGATACCAACGCCCCTGTTAAGCATGTACTGATAAAGTAATTGGCTTTGAAGGCTTTCTGTTTTTGATAAAGCCGATGTAACCCCAAGCTGATCTTCTGTTGAGCGATGTTGCCCTAGTTTTTCTTTACCTTGAAGCGATTCTATGTTGATTTTAAAACCAACAATACCTTTACTAAGTTTTGATTTAAAGCCCTCTGGAATAGTTAAATTAGGATCATATTTTTTCACGGTTTCATCAAGTGTTGTCAGAGTTGTTTCCTGATCCGTTAGCTGAATTATTCCTGTGGCATGGACTGTACTGTAGTTCCAAGTTGGTACTGCTGGAGAAGTCTCATACCAAGTTGGTGAAATGTATGAGTGTGGACCAGAAAAAATCACTAAAACCTTGGCTCCGTTAGCAGCTTTCCAGTGGTGATTTGTTCTGGCAAAGTGACCATAAAGTGTGCCATTTTCCCCCTCATTTTCCTTAAGCAATAAAGGGAGATGCGATGCTTCTAAATCATTAGATATGACAGCAGCAAAGCTATACTCTTTAATAAAGTTGTGCATTTCTGTGTTGGAATATATTTTCCATTTTTCGGGAATGTGCATTCTAGTCCTTTGGCAGCTAACGCTTGTTATACGGTTTTTAGCCGACTTTTCATACTCTTATCATGCAGCATCTTCAATAAAAGTTTAATTTATAATCAATAGGTTAATGAGCGGTATTGGCATTAGATTACAAAATGACGTATAGCTTTTAAAAAGCTTACAACGACACTCCCTCTTGTAACTACAGGTAAGGCAAACGTACAACAGCAGATTTTGAGTGCACTTTCACGCTGAGAAGGAAAGGTGCATAACTGTGCCAGCCCAGATAAAGCTGGACAGTTTCGTTTTAGCAATTTTTCTAAATTAGATAAAGGAGGATAACTTCATCTATCGCAATATATAGATATTTCGGTAGCCGCATCATAGCTATCGCTCCTAAACCATTAAATTCGTCAACGGCTTAGGAGCAGTGAGGAAATATACATGAGGAATATTTTCTCACGCTAATAGACTTGCACCAATCATAAGGAAAATGAGTGCGGCTACTCGTGTAGGCTCAATTTCAACAATATTAGCACCAAACATACCAAATCGATCTATCAGCAAGGAACTGAAAATTTGCCCTACCATTATAAAGGCAACCATTTTCGCCGCACCAAGTTGTGGAACAACGATCGCGGATACTGATAAAACAACACATCCACAAATGCCTCCTAGCCACACCCACCAAGGCTGCGCTATTGTTTCTTTAATCATCGGTAACCCCCCCGCTGTCATGAATGCGATCAACGAGAGAATGATAGTTAATATTCCACCAGAAAACGCGGTTGCCCATAAACTAGAGTGCAAGCCTTTCGCTAACTGAGCGTTCATCAACGACTGAACTGGTAGCATTAGTCCTGCGAAAAGCGCAAGTACAACACTGATTACATTCATGACTGGAACTCTTTTAACACAGCCTCAAGGTGCTCGGGGCTTTCCTCTGGCAAATAGTGACCAGCACCTTCGATTACCTCTCCCCGAATATCAGCACACATTGGAGATAATGTATTATACAGCAAATCAGCGACACCATATCGTGCACCAATTGCGAATACAGGCATTAACAATTGCTTCTCTGAGCGTAATTTATTTATCGCCATATCCTGCTTGGAGAACGCATTTTTATAGTAACTTAGCGCACTGCGTAGCGCTCCAGGAAGACGATTAACACGAACATATTCTGCAAGCGCCTTTTCATCTATCATCCAACCGAATTCAGCTTTGGTTGAAAACAACCATCTTAGAAAGGGTTCTTCACGATCTTTAAGCAAAATTTCAGGAAGATCACTCAACCGGTTAAAAGCAAAATGCCAAGTACGCATGACTTGTTCATCTGTCAGTTCACCACTGGGTAGAGTGCTAAGCCCCGGTATTGCAGCATCCATTAATACCAGTTTTTTAACGCAATTAGGGTGGTCTGAAGCAAGTGCATAGCCCATCCACGCACCGACATCATGAGCGATGATTTCGATACCATCTTTTTCTTCTGAAGCGAGACTCTGAATCACTGAGTGTAATATTAGGGCAATAGTCGTTGAATCATATCCTTCGGTTGGATGATCAGAGTCACCCATTCCTGGAAGATCAAGGGCGACTACTCGTTTACCTGAGTTAGCCAGTGCTGGCATCAGATAACGCCACGCATACCAACTTTGCGGCCATCCTGGTAACAATAATACCGTGGGGCCTTGTCCTCCTGATACATAGTGCAGCCGTCCCATTTGTGTTCTTACCACCCCATGAGAAAATTGTTGCCAAAACAGTTGCTCGTCAAATTTAATATTTTGCATATTACCCCCCCCATTATGGAAACGTTCGTTTCCTAATTACGTAAAAATTATGGCTACACAATAAATTGGATAGCCAATTGAAAAATTGAAAGTTATTTAGGTGAACGCACTACTTATTAATCAAGTAGGCTCATTGATGTGGAAACAATGTTTTCCAAATGACTTTTGTCTACATTCACTTTTCCAATCACCCGCATTCCTTGAGTAATACTGTGGATTGTTTGAGCCATTTTATCTGGATCAATAGCCATCGAAATCGACCCATCTTGTTGACCAAGGATGATAAGTTCACGAATCGTTTTTATCCCCGAGTCAAATAGTCTATTGATTTTCTGCTTTATTTCACTGTCTTCGCTAGATAATTCAACCGCTGTAGCAACCACCATACAGCCGATTTGACCCGATTCACCCAAGCTGTCATGTGCATAGCCGTTCAATAAATTACGAATTTTTTCCCTACCAGAGTCTGCTTGAGCAATTCGAACCTGACTTAACGTATACCTTTGATCTTTATAGTAATCTAACGCTTTCATAAACAGCGTTCGTTTATCTTTAAACGCTTTATAAATGCTCCCAGCAGTCAAATTGAGTGACTCGCTCAAGTCTTTGATAGATGTCCCGTTGTAACCTTTAGTGCTGAATACGTTAATTGCATTCGCTAACGCAACGTCAGTATCAAACGTTCTTGGTCTTCTTGGTAATGCTGTCATCAATGGCACCCTGAACTCGAATTTAACTCATAATAGGGAATGATCGTTTCCTATTGAAGAGAATTTGAAAAATTATCTTCAATAAAAACTTTATCGGGAATAATCAGTATTATTATTTTTATCAGTGAATCACCACGAGGAAACCTCCAATTCAGTCTGTAAATTGAAGTTTAAATTTGTCTAAATTCGACTTGGGGAGCATCCCCCCTCCCTTGGACATCCTAATCAAGGTAGGCGACGAGTTCTTCTGGCTGCCCCAATGGAAATGCCGCTTGCAAATGCTCTAAAAATACCTTGACTCTGGCATTAAGTAATCGACGTGATGGATACAGTACCCACAAGGAAATATCGGCTGTTTGAGCCTCTCCCCATCGAATCAATTTACCTGACTTTAGTTCTCTATCTATTAGTGAGAGAGGAAGCATTCCAACTCCAGCTCCAGCACATATGGCATCACGGATCATAATCATGGAGGAAAGCCGTAATACTGGAATAACTCGTAGATTTATTTTCTCGCCGTTTGAAATGAAATTCCACATATCGGGTTGTTTACCGGAGCCATGTATTACGACCGGAACAGCTTGATTATTGGATGGTCGTTTTACCTCAGTACTTGCCACCACTACGAGTTTATCCTGCAAAAACTTGCGGCCATATAAGTTTTCATCTATCGCAGGGTTAACTCTAATTACCAGATCATACCCCTCCTCGACCATATCGGAGATATGATCGTCTGAGGTCACCTCTAATTGTACATCCGGATATTTTAATGAGAACTCAGCGGCCAGCTTCCCCATTACAAGTTGACTAAATAGTAATGGAGCACTAACTCTCAAACGTCCAC
This sequence comes from Celerinatantimonas sediminis, assembly GCF_046054195.1. Classification (NCBI taxonomy): domain Bacteria; kingdom Pseudomonadati; phylum Pseudomonadota; class Gammaproteobacteria; family Celerinatantimonadaceae; genus Celerinatantimonas; species Celerinatantimonas sediminis. The sequence goes on along the minus strand of NZ_JBEQCS010000011.1, from coordinate 110,251 downwards.
GAGGTTGACTCGATCTGGACGAAATGGCCAAAACAGTTTCATCTAATTCTGTTAGCAAAACACCTGTTCGTTCATAGAGGACCATTCCTTCTTCGGTCAATTTGAGTCGGTGAGAGCCACGTTCAAATAACCTGAGTTGAAGACTATGTTCAAGTTCAGCAACACGTCTTGATAAAGTTGCTTTTGGGCGTCCTGTAGCACGTGCAGCACTGCTAAAGCCACCGTATCTAGCGACTAAATTGAAATCTGAAAGCGCAAGTAAGTCCATAATTTCGTTCCATCCATGAGACATATTGTCCAATTTTACTATCTATATAATTAAAAAAGAAACGCCTAATATTTCAATTGTCAGCAGACAATACTGCCTAATTAATAATTCGGAGAACACATTATGACCATTCTCGTAACCGGGGCGACTGGCCGCGTGGGCCAACAAATCGTTGAACAATTACTACAACGTAACATGGACGTTCGAGTTTTAACCCGATCCCCTTCAAAAGTGTCATTTTCTAAAATGGTAGAGGTGGTTAAAGGTGATCTACTTAATATTGATTCACTTAGAGAAGCAATGACTGGCATTCGAACTCTGTTCCTACTTAACGCTGTAACTGGTGACGAATTTACCCAAGCACTTATCACTTTAAACATAGCCAAAGAAGTTGGTGTAGATCGAGTCGTATATCTCTCCGTATTTGATGCCGAAAAAGCCGTTAACGTACCTCATTTTACGGTGAAATATGGAGCAGAAAGAATGCTGAAAGAACAAGGATTTAGTGCAACTATCTTGCGACCAGCTTATTTTATCGATAATGATGTTAGGGTAAAGGAGGTCATTTTTAACAATGAGGTTTATCCAATACCTATTGGCGGCAAAGGAATTGCAATGATTGATGTTACCGATATTGCTGAGATAGCTGCACTCGAATTAATCCGTCGAGACCAAGCCGAAACGACACTTCCGGTTGAAACCTTAAATCTTGTTGGCCCAGACACACTAAGCGGCACTGACATCGCGGCTATTTGGTCTGAAGAATTGGGTAAAACCATCAAATATGGTGGTGATGACCCGAGTGGATTTGAATCATACATGGAGACAATCATGCCCAAGTGGAGTGCTTATGAAATGCGCTTGATGGCAGAGCGTTATGTAGGTTATGGCATGATCCCTCAAGCAGGCGATACGGAGCATTTAACCAAACTCTTAGGTCGCCCATTAAAAAGTTATCGCGATTTTGTAAAAAACTTAATAAATAATGAGCGGGTGATATTCGAGGATAGGCTTTAATGTGATAGACGCACCTGCTTACTAGTGTGTTGTGGCTTTGGTTCTTAAATTGATTTAGCTAAACGATGAAGGAAGACTAGCTTAAGTTTTTGCAACTTGACGTAACTCATTTCTAGGGAATTATTTATCTATCTACCCTAGGATACATATACCTAAAAAAATCAGCCTGTTAGTGGATTTTGAATCGAAAAGCGTGAACGCCTCAAACCCCAACAGTAATAAATAAATGGCTTTAAAGGGGAAGTTAGAAGGCTCATTGAACAAAGTACTATTGACTGAGCCCACTTCAAGGCAGAAATAACGTATAGGTCGTGTGGGTGGGCTGTCTCAAAACTTGGAGCAGTCCCGGCATAGCAGCAGACCGTCTTAACCACATGACCCGTCCTAAAATAGGTTGACAGTTTTTAGGCCAGCTCCAGTAGCTGGCCTTTTCTATTGTGCACCTGATTGGGTGTTTCCATATTTAAACTCAAGTGCGGCCTTAGTTCGTTATATATCGCTATTGATTCTCTGACTAGTTTAGCCAGCTCGGCCAGTGTTTTACACCGGTAGATTAAAAATTCCTGCTTCAGTATTCCATTCACTCTTTCGGCTAACGCATTTTGGTAGCAATCATACCCATCCGTCATTGATGGCTGAATTCGATTCTTCTGAAGCACATTCTGATAGACGGCTGAACAATACTGTACGCCTCGGTCTGAGTGATGCACAGCATTCCCAAGATAGCGCTTATCTTTCACCGCCATTTGCAGCGCTTTCACCACGTTATCCGCCTTCATGTCTTTGCTTAAATGATGACCGACTATCTTACGTGAACTGGCATCGGTGACCAGCGATAGATAGTGCACGCCTTGGTCTGATTCAACATACGTTATGTCACTGACCAGGACATGCGCAGCATGAGGTTGCCTTCCTTCTTTCAGCAAGTTGGGATATTTTCTCATCCAGTGCTTACTGTCCGTCGTTTTTGTGAAGCTTCTTTTGGGCTTAACGAGCAAACCCTGACTTCTCAAATAGGCAAAGAACCCGTCTCTTCCCAGTTTGATATCCTGGTCAACCAGCTTTGGTTTTATCAACGTATAAAGCTTACGTGTCCCTAACCTCGGCATGAATCTACGCCAGTACAGGACCCAATCTTTGATGACGGATAATGTTGCTCGTCGGCTCGCCATTCGCTCAACCGCTTGATAAATCGATTGCCGTGAAATCCCGGTCGCTCGACAAGCGGCTGCCAGGTTTATTTCACCTTTGGTTTTGGCTTGCCAGATAAACCGGATAAGTACTTTTTTCTGAGGCCTGCACCGTACTCATTGTCCATGATATCGACCATGCCATTGAGAATTTTGTTCCGCAGTTTCTCTTCGGCTAACGCACGTTCAAGACGCTTGATAGTTTCGGCTGGTGTTTCTTTTGAATGAGGCATAAGGGGATGCTGAAATGGTTTCGACCAATCCAGTCTACCATGTTTTCGAAGCCAAACGAGTACAGTTGAGCGACCTTGGATGCCAAAACGGGCTTGTGCTTGTTTATAAGTCATTTCGCCTTTTTCGACGCGTTCAACAACGCCCAATTTAAAGGCCAAGGTGTAATCGCGCTGCGTCCGTTTACGGGGTGAATGGGTTGGGGTTGTCATAAAGAAGTCCTCTTTATGTCAACGTATTTCAGGACGAGACATATTGAATAAAAAAGGCGCGAGAGTTTCGCGCCTGCGCCTTTTAGCATCAAGGCTTATTTGTTTAAGTAGTTTAAAACCACTTCGTGGTGATCTTTGGTTTTGAACTTATCAAATATATGCTCAATGTTACCCGATTCATCGACTAAGAAACTGGTTCTAACCACGCCCATATTTTCTCGTCCCATGAATTTTTTCAGCTGCCACACACCATATTTCTCACACACAGCGTGGTCTTCATCAGCTAACAATGTAAAGTTTAAGCTCTGTTTGTTGATGAAGTTAATCAAGCGTTTCGGGCTATCAGGACTAATGCCTAAGACTACAACCCCTAAGTCATCTAATTGTTCTTTGCTATCACGAAGGCCACAAGCTTGAATGGTACAACCGGGTGTGGATGCTTTAGGATAAAAATAAACCAGTACTTTTTGCCCCTTGAAATCAGCCAAACTAACGCTTTCGCCATCTTGATTGAGTAGCGTAAATTCGGGGGCTGTTTCACCTTCTTTAATCGTTGGCATCTCAAAACTCCTTAAGGTTTGGGACTATTTTATTACTGTGGATAAATTTGAAACTCAGCAGATTCAGTACAGAGTTTGTTACAGAGCGTTTCAAATTGCTCACGCATTTTATCTTGGCTAATGGTTTGCTCATCACTGATGTAAGCAATCATTTCAAGCTCAAGTATTTGATGGTTTAGTTGCGAGCGTAATGACACCAGCGCTAAACCGTGATCTGAAATAAACTGAGTAAATTGACGAATGATCCCAGCGCTATCTTTAATTTTTATTTTAAAATGGGCGCGAGCCGAGTAGTTGGGCTGATCGTGTTCAGTGGTGCGTTTGACCACAGTCACAAGTTCCAGCTCCTGACTTTTCAGCGGTAAACTGGTTTCAATGCGGGTAATGGCATTCCAGTTGCCTGACACTAACATAATGAGCGTAAATTCCGCACCATATAAAGCCAGACGGCTATCAACAATATTGCAGCCGCAATCACTGATGTGGCGCGTGAGTTGATTGACAATATCGGGTCTGTCTCGACCGACTGCAGTTACGACTAAATGATGCTCCATAAACTTAAAAATCTATTGCCCCTATATGCACTTGAGCATACTCGTAACCATAGGGGATTTCCAGCATTGAACAATTTGTGCACTTGGTTTGAGAAAACTTCGATTATTCGCGATAAGCCTCAGAGCTTTAGTGCTCAAACCTTGAGTTTATCGCACCGGGTCAGTAGACTACTGGCCAGATTATAAAATTCTTGATTGGAGCGTCGCCCCATTGTTTGTTTCTTCTCGAATCCAACTATTGATCGTTGGCAGCGTATCAGTATGGTTATCCGCGTGTTCTTCTAATAATCACCCTGGTCGGGCATTGCACGGATTTGATTATTTAAATGCCAAAACTTCGGCTCCTCTGGTGGTTCCTGCACAGTATCCTAAACCGCAGATAGCCCAAGATTATGAGATCCCACCGCTCAAAGCGCAGTATCCATATACTCACTTGGTTGGTAGTAAAGTAGACATTCAGCCACCAGAGCAAATTATTGGTCTGGTCTCCGGCGAACTGCAAATGAATAATCAGCAGCCCTCGTATGTGTTTGAGCGCCCATCAGCGTCGTCAAAAGCACAAACGCAGCAGTGGATGGTGACCATTTTACAAGGGTATGCTCATCATTTCGGTGGAAATTTAGTACAGCAAAAAGCAAATCCACTGACATTTAGCTCAGGCATGCTGACCGAGAAACATCATATTGATAATGGCTTTTTTGACAGTAAGGATATTGTTTATCAGAGCCAGTTTAATTATGAGCTGAACGTCTTAAAAAGTGGCCGTTCAGTCACGCTGATTCCTCATCTGGTTTCTTACCAACGAGATCCACGTGAATACGACCAGCTGAGCAATCAAATTAAACATCGCATTGAGGTTGAAGAGCTCAACCGGGTGATCGCTTTCGTGGCGAATGTTCAGCACGCACAAAAAGCTCGAGCCATTCAACGCGCTAAATCAGAAAATAATCTTGCATCGATGCGCCCGATTGACTTGCAGATGCAAAATAATGACGGGGTTGCTACCTTAATTGCTAAGGCGCCGGTACCAGAGACGATTCATTCATTAGAAAAAGCACTGCCAGTCTTGGGCTTTAAAGTCACTGGATTTGTCTCAGAAGCGGGTAAAATGACCGTCGATTATGACCAACCATCTAGCAGCACACTTGCTGACTATGGGGTAAAACCAGTTCAACTGGCTGAGGATAAATATTATCTGACCATTGGTGGTAATGGCGACAATACTCAGATCACTATCAGTGATGAGGATGGCGTTTTAACTCCGGCTCGACTCAATAAAATCTATCCGGCGCTGAAACATCTACTTGCGACAATGAGTAAACCTCAGCCGTAATTATTATCACACATTTGATGGCGGCCAACTCTGGCCGTTATCACTACAACATACAATGCGCCTGTTATGAACCATGTGAAATTAGTTCGTCGTCCCGTTTTATCGGTTGCCGAATTAGGCAAACTTCCCCCAGAAATTCCGCAAATCATTCGCCAAATCTACTTAAGCCGAGGCGTAAGCGTTAGCGATGAGTTAGAACGCAATTTAAAGGCATTGCTTCCTTGGCAACGTCTTAATGGTTTAGATACGGCAGTAGAGTTATTGCTCGCTTATCAAAAGCGCCGGATTGTGATTGTGGGTGATTTTGACTGTGATGGTGCTACCAGCACGGCTTTAATGTTGCGTGGGCTTAACTCTATGGGCTTTACGCAGGTTGATTTTCTGGTGCCAAACCGGTTTGAATATGGTTACGGACTGAGCCCTGAAATTGTTAAGCTCGCGAAAGGGCGTGAGGCGGAATTAATCGTTACGGTTGATAATGGCATCTCCTCTATTAGCGGTGTTGCTGCGGCAAATGATGCTAATATTCCAGTGATTGTTACCGACCACCATCTGCCGGGCAGTGAACTCCCAAAAGCTGCGGCTATCGTCAACCCAAATTTAGCCCAGTGTGATTTTCCCAGTAAAAATTTAGCCGGGGTCGGCGTTGCCTTTTATCTATTGTGTGCTTTGCGCGCGAAATTACGTGAGACAGGCTTTTTTGCCAATTATCCAGAGCCAAATTTGGCCACGCATCTTGATTTAGTTGCCCTTGGAACAGTTGCTGATGTGGTGGTGCTTGATCACAATAATCGAGTATTAGTTCATCAAGGCTTATCACGCATTCGCGCAGGGCGCTGCTGCGCTGGTATTCAGGCGTTGATTGAAGTCTCTGGTCGAAATCAGTCATCGTTAACGGCCAGTGATCTTGGCTTTGCATTAGGTCCGCGATTGAATGCTGTTGGACGCTTGGATGACATGAGTCTTGGTATTCAATGCCTCGTTAGTGACGATCTCTTTCAAGCGCGCCCCATGGCATCAACGATGGATGAGCTTAATCAAGAACGTAAAGCGATTGAGCAAAGCATGCAGCAAGAGGCCGAGCAAAGCGTCGCCAAACTCTCGCTTGAACAGGATAATTTACCCAATGCGCTGGCGCTCTATCAGAGCGATTGGCATCAGGGCGTCGTTGGGCTGGTTGCTTCACGCATTAAAGAGAAATACTATCGGCCCGTATTTGCGTTTGCTGATAGCGATGAAAAGACGATTAAAGGCTCTGGACGTTCAATCAGCGGCGTACACATGCGAGATTTGCTGGAGAGAATCGATACTTTAAACCCTGGGCTCATAGAAAAATTCGGTGGCCATGCAATGGCTGCTGGCTTGTCTTTGGCAAAATCGAACTTTGAGATTTTTGCCGAGCAGTTAGAACAGGTAGCAAGCGAGTGGATAAAACCGGCGCAATTGACGGGTTCCTTACTCTCAGATGGGGAACTTCCTGGTGATTTCTTCTCTTTAGAATTTGCGCAGTTATTGCAAAAAGCCGGTCCCTGGGGCCAAGGCTTTAATGAGCCTTTGTTTGATGGGCTATTTTGGCTGTTAGAGCAGCGCATCGTTGGACAAAATCATCTAAAAATGACAGTTCAACCAGTCAGTGGTGGGCCAACGCTAGACGCCATTGCATTTAATATCGATCGCAATGTGTGGCCGGACCAAAGCATTCGGCAAGTACAACTGGCTTATAAATTAGATATTAATGAATTTCGTGGTCGGCGCAATGTGCAGCTTTTAGTTCAGTTGTTAGATAAACTCGATGCCACGAGCGAATAATCAATGGTAGAGCCAATCTAAGTATGTTTATTTCCCGCACAATTAGGTAAAATTAGCGCCCTTTAGTAAATCCTAACGACAGGTGAAAGCAATTATGTTTGAAGTCAATGCAATTCATCATACCCTCGCCGATATTAAAGAGCGTACCGAACTGCTTCGGGGGTATCTTTGACTACGCCAGTAAGTGTGAGCGTTTAGAAGAAGTTACCCGGGAACTTGAACAACCAGATGTCTGGAATGAGCCAGAGCGAGCTCAGAAACTGGGTAAAGAACGCGCGGCGTTAGAAGAAGTCGTTAATACTATTAAAGTCCTAGAACAGGGGCTTGATGATGTGGAAGGATTGGTTGAATTAGCGGTAGAAGCGGATGATGAAGAAACGTTTCAAGAAGCAGAGTCTGAATCATCTGAACTGTTAAAACAGCTGGAAAAATTAGAATTTCATCGAATGTTTTCCGGTGAAATGGATAAAAGTGACTGCTACATCGATATTCAGTCTGGCTCTGGTGGTACCGAAGCTCAGGACTGGGCAGCCATGTTGCTGCGGATGTATTTGCGCTGGTGTGAAGCTCATAGTTTTAAAGCCGAAGCGATTGAAGAGTCGGCAGGTGAAGTCGCTGGTATAAAAAGCGCCACAATTAAAGTGACAGGCGAATATGCCTATGGTTGGTTGCGTACCGAAACTGGTGTGCATCGATTAGTGCGTAAATCACCGTTTGATTCAGGTGGTCGGCGCCATACATCATTTGCCTCGGCGTTTGTTTACCCGGAAATTGATGACAGTATTGAAGTAGATATTAATCCAGCCGATCTGCGTATTGATGTTTATCGAGCATCTGGAGCGGGTGGTCAGCACGTCAACCGAACTGAATCAGCGGTGCGAATTACCCATTTACCAACCAATACCGTTGTACAATGTCAGAATGATCGCTCGCAGCATAAAAACAAAGATCAGGCGATGCGGCAGTTAAAAGCGAAGTTATATGAGCTTGAGCTGCAGAAGAAAAATGCTGAAAAACAGGCCAAAGAAGAAACCAAATCAGATATTGGTTGGGGCAGTCAGATCCGTTCATATGTGCTAGATGATTCACGGATTAAAGATTTGCGCACGGGAGTCGAGAATCGCAATACGCAAGCGGTGTTGGATGGCGATTTAGATAAATTTATTGAAGCTAGCCTTAAATCAGGGCTGTAAAGAGAAGATAAAGGTTAAAGAATGACTGAACAGGTACATGACGAGAATAAGCTAATTGCTGAACGTCGGGCCAAATTGACCGAGTTACGTAAATTAGGTAAATCGAATGGTTATCCTAACGATTTCCGTCGGGATAGCTACGCTGCACGCTTAGAAGAAAAGCACGGCGATAAGACCACCGAAGAGCTTGAAGAGCTGGGCCTGGTTGTCAGTATCGCCGGTCGAGTAATGGCCAAGCGTGGTCCGTTCATTGTCATTCAGGATATGACCGGTCAGATCCAAGCCTATGCTTCTAAGGATACTCAAAAAGAGCTTAAAGCACTCGGCGGGCTAGATATTGGTGATATCATCGGTGTGAAAGGTGAGCTGCACAAATCAGGTCGCGGTGCACTCTATGTGATGATGGATAACTTTGAGCTGCTGACTAAATCTTTGCGTCCACTGCCAGAAAAATTCCATGGCTTAGCTGACCAAGAACAGCGTTATCGCCAACGTTATGTTGACCTGATTGTAAACCAGCAGTCTCGTCAGACATTCAAAGTTCGCTCTCAGGTGATTGCTGCGATTCGTCAGTTTATGACTCAGCGTGATTTTATCGAAGTTGAAACACCAATGATGCAGACCATTCCTGGTGGTGCTTCAGCGCGACCATTTATCACTCATCACAATGCGCTGGATATTGATATGTATCTACGTATTGCGCCTGAGTTGTATCTGAAACGTTTAGTGGTTGGTGGTTTTGAACGAGTGTTTGAAATTAACCGAAACTTCCGTAATGAAGGCTTATCTCCTCGGCATAACCCAGAGTTCACAATGATGGAATTCTATATGGCCTATGCTGATTACCATGATCTAATGGACTTAACCGAAGCATTATTAAAATCGGTAACAGAACAAGTATTGGGTAGCAGCGTTGTTAAATATGGCGAAGAAGAGTTTAACTTTGGCAGCACGTATGCGCGCTTATCAATGCTGGATTCAGTTAAACAATTTAACCCTGATAACGAAGCCATTCAGCAGTTAGATAACGATAAAGTTCAAGATCGCTCGATTATGGAACCGATTGCTAAAGCAATGGGTATTGAAATCGAATCGTATTGGGGCGCTGGTAAACTGTTGACTGAAATTTTCGAAGAAACCGTTGAACATCGACTGATTCAGCCAACCTTCATTACTCAGTATCCAGCTGAAGTCTCGCCATTAGCTCGGCGTAACGATGAAAATCCATTCATTACTGACCGTTTTGAATTTTTTGTCGGTGGACGTGAAATTGCCAATGGTTTCTCAGAGCTTAATGACGCTGAAGACCAAGCTGAACGCTTTAAAGCACAGGTTGCAGCAAAAGATTCAGGTGATGATGAAGCTATGTTCTACGATGATGACTACATCACAGCGCTTGAACATGGTCTGCCACCAACAGCAGGTCAGGGGATTGGGATTGACCGATTGGTGATGTTATTTACCGACAGTCATACCATTCGTGATGTTGTGTTATTCCCAGCATTGCGCCCACAAAATAAAGAGAATTAATTTCTCAGTTAGCATTTGTGATGTACAAACCGAAGCTTTAGGGCTTCGGTTTTTTTATATAAATTTTCCAGTGGAATCGGTTTTATGAGCAGGTGAAAATGTTTGTAGCTATAGTTGTTATTAACAGTAATTTACCAACAGAGTTAAGACAATGAAGGTTATGGATGGCGATTTAATCACACTTGCTGAACAAGGCAAATTCGATGTGATTGTGCATGGCTGTAATTGCTTTAATGATATGAGCCATGGCATTGCAGCAACGATAAAAGAACACTTTCCTGAAGCTTATATGGCCGACCAGGACACCACTCCTGGGGATCGCAATAAGCTTGGTACATTTACCAGTGCTTTAATTGAGCGCAATGGCCATCAGTTCACGGTTGTAAATGCATATACCCAGTATGGGCATGTGGGCGATGGTAACGTTGATTACGAAGCGCTGCAGATTGTGTTTGCGCAAGTTAAGCAGCATTTTCATAACTTGCGTATTGCTTATCCACTGATTGGCGCAGGGCGCGGTGGTGGTAACTGGGAGTTACTGGAAAAAATTATCGATCAGCAGCTCGAAGGCGAAGATCACACCCTGATTCGTTATGAAGTGGCCTGATATAAGCGCACGCAATTGCGCCCTTCATCTTTTGCTTGATAAAGTGCGCAGTCGGCTTTCTCGATGAGCGCGTCAAAGGTACGAATCGGCTCTGAGAGTTGAGCAAGACCGATACTAACTGTGACAAAAAGGTGCTGGTCCTCAACGACAATCGGGTGTTCACTGATCGTTTTTAAGGTGCGATTGGCCCATGTCAGCGCTTGCTCAGGCGTTTGATCAGGCAGTAATACTAAGAATTCTTCGCCGCCAAAACGGGCAACTAAGTCACGTTCACGGGTAATTGAGTCAATCAATCCGGCTATCAGTCGTAGCACTTTATCGCCGATAAGATGCCCGTACTGATCATTTACTTTTTTGAAGTGATCAATGTCAATCAGGGCTAAAAACGCATGATGGCCGTGAATATGTTGGACGCTCGTCATGGTGAGATCGGCATATTTGTACATAGCATGGCGATTATAAAGCCCTGTCACTTCATCATGGTTAGCGTATTGCAGCAATTGATTTTGCAGCTTTTGGGCTGCGATAACAGGTATAAATATTGCGGCTGCAAATAGATAAGTCGTTTCGAGAATGACCATCAGTACATTGGACCAATTATAAGTTTGTAGAAATTGAGTATGGCTCGTTAGGAGGTTTAAAATAGTGCGAATAATTACTCCTACAAACATCATACTGAGCAATATGGCCCAAAATTTTCTGGCGCTCTCAAATTTCTCTAACCGCATGAAACACAAATAAATAGTAATCGAAATTTGCGCCATCATTAAAATATCAACCAGAATAACTCGTTGAGTAAAAGTGGCATGTTCTAATAGGGCGATACCAATGGCTATAAACGTAATCACGGGAAAACTAAAAATAGCGAGGGACAATTTGCGGATATTCAGTGAGTGGTAACGATAAAATCCAAATGTATAAAATGCAATGGAAAGACTGACAATGCTATTGCCAAGTAAAACACTAACAGGCATTGGAATCCAGAATCTGGCAAAAAGAAAAAGTAAACCAATCGAAACGCACCAATGGCCTAAAACCCACAACATGACACCGGGACATTGTTCTGTGGAGCGCAGCAGTAATGTTAGAACCAAGCTGGAAACAATGCCGAGCACAATGTCCATAATTAACAGTGTGGAAATATCAATGTGCAGCAAATTTTAGCCTACTTATAAATAGTGTTCGTCTTGACTAACTAATGGTTATTTTAGTCGTTCTGGGAAAGATGAATCGCTATTTTATATAAAATATCCACTAATAAAAATCATATTATGAACCCCTTGGTTTAGTTATGAAAATTAAAGGGTATTTTTGATCCCAACAAAGTTTTGTGTCAGTTTTCGGGTTTGCTCGATAAAATTTACTGTCCATGGCTTTGCGTCATTTACATAAGCTAAATACATTGTGCGCCATAATCCCTGCTCCCCTAAATTAAGCATTTTAAGATCCAATGCTTGACCGAGTTCTTGAACGACCCAACGAGGAAGCGCTGCAAGTTCATCACTTTGGCTAACTTGTTGAAGCATCATCAACGGGTGGCGAGTATAGCGAAGCGCTGCGGGTTTTACACCTGCTGGCTGTAGAAACTCACTAAACACATCAAGACGCTGCTCGGCGATTGGATAAGTAATCAGCTGAGCCTGGCTTAGCTGATTGGGTTTAAGAAAAGGTTCTTTTGTTAAAGGGTGGCCGCCTCGGCAAACAGCTACAGTTTCATAATGAAATAGTGGTTGATAATTGATTTGCTCCATCGATTGCGGATTAGCTGTTAAAACCCATTGCAGCTCACCACTTTGCAGCGCACTGAGGGCATCAAACGGGTGTTCGTTGATTAGCTCCACATGAATATTTGGCCATTGTTTTGAAAAAGCTTTTAACACAGGCAATAGCCACAGATAACAACTGTGGCATTCCAGTGCCAGAGATAATTCATTAGGTGGAATATCCGTTTGATTATTAAGCCGTTGCTCGGCTTGATAAATTTTAGGGAGTAGGTCACTGGCTAGTTCTAACAGCAGTTGACCTGATTTTGTAAATTTTAGGGGCGTTGTTTTACGAATAAATAGGGTACAGCCTAAGCGTTGCTCCAATTCTTTGATCTGATGAGACAGAGCAGATTGGCTGATGTAAAGCTGTTCGGCGGCCCGGCTGACAGAGCCTGATTGGGCCAGAGATTGCAATGTTCGAAGATGGCGAATTTCTATCATCAATTTTACTCATGTTAATTATGAAAAAAATGATTTTTAATCATGTTAGCATGATGTCATAGTTATAGCCATCTAAACATCTATCCATCCAAAGAGGGCGTTATGGCAATACTACACAACTTAGGTTATCCAAGAATTGGTGAAGACCGTGAATTAAAACGAGCGATTGAAAAGTTCTGGCAAGGGAAAATTGATGAGTCTGAGCTTAAAAATATTGGTCAGCAGTTACGCCAGCAAAATTGGCAGACACAACAATCTGCTGGTATCGATCTGCTCCCTGTAGGTGATTTTGCTTGGTATGACCATATTTTGCAGTTGGCGCTGACTTTTGGTGTTGTACCGTCTCGCCATCGGCATAATGAAGATGCATCGGCATTAACCCAATTATTTAACTTAGCTCGTGGCACAAGTAATGAGCAGGGTAACCAAGCCGCATTAGAGATGACAAAATGGTTTGATACTAACTATCACTATTTGGTTCCTGAATTTGAGGCTAATCAACAGTTTGAACTAGGTCATAGCCCGTTGTTGGAACAAATTGACGAAGCTAAGGCGCAGTCGCTACCCATTAAAGCGGTGGTGACAGGGCCTTTAACATTTCTTTATTTGGGACGGTTTGAACACGAGCAAAAATTGTTGCTCTTGCCTGCTTTGCTTAAAGGCTATCAGCAATTGTTGGCGAAGATTGCTGAAAAAGGTGTCGATTGGGTACAGATTGATGAACCGATTCTTGCTCTAGAACTAGAGCCCGCTTGGCATCAAGCGTTTGCTGATGCTTACCAAACATTGGGGCAAAGCCCGGTCAAATTACTGTTAACCAGTTATTTTGGCTCTATCTCAATACCATTATCTGATATTGCAAAATGGCCTGTAAGTGGTATTCATCTGGACTTGATTCGTGCACCGGAGCAGTTAGATGCTGCATTAAACCAGTGGCCAATTGATAAAGTGTTCTCTCTTGGGGTGATTGATGGGCGAAATATTTGGCGCAGCGATTTAAACTACTGGCTTGATATCTTAGAGCCTGTGAATCGCTCTCGAGGTGATAATCTGTGGCTTGCACCCTCTTGTAGTTTGTTACATGTGCCAGTTAACTTAGAGCGTGAGCACAAGCTCGACAGCGAGCTTAAAAGTTGGTTGAGCTTTGCCAAACAGAAACTCTCTGAACTTGTGGCATTAGGTCATCACCTAGATAATAAAATCGATGAAACTGACCGCTATTATTTGGCACTGAGTCAGCAGGTTGTCGCTAGCCGGGCTCAGTCATTACGTATTACCAATCCAGCGGTTCGCTCGCGGATTGACAGATTAACTGAAGATGATTTTCATCGTGCTAATCGTTATCCAGAACGCGCAAAAATTCAACATCAGAGTTTGAAGCTACCGCTGTTGCCAACCACTACCATTGGTTCATTCCCACAAACCTCAGATATTCGAGCAACACGCTCAGCTTTTGTTAAAGGTGATATTACCCAAGCTGAATATGATGCGTTTATTGCCGGTCAGATTGATGAGGTGATTCGCCGTCAAGAGCAGTTGGGACTCGATGTTCTGGTCCATGGCGAACCTGAGCGCAATGACATGGTGGAGTATTTTGCTCCTTATCTTAACGGCGTCGGTCAAACCCAATATGGTTGGGTACAAAGTTATGGAACGCGCTGCGTTAAACCACCTGTTATTTATGGTGATGTTAGCCGCGCCGAGCCGATGACGGTGCGTTGGAGTACCTATGCTCAGTCTCGCTCAGATAAACCAGTTAAGGGCATGCTCACCGGGCCTCAGACTATTTTGGGGTGGTCATTTGTGCGCAGTGACATTGCGCGAGCAGACGTTGCTGATCAGATAGCATTGGCTCTTCGTGACGAAGTCGATGATTTGCAAAAAGCTGGGATTAATATTATTCAGATTGATGAACCAGCCCTTCGAGAAGGATTGCCATTGAAACGTTCGCAATGGCTCGAGTATTTGAATCGCGCCGTTCGAGCTTTTCGTTTGTGCGCCAGTATTGCTGATGATGCAACTCAAGTTCACACGCACATGTGTTATAGCCAGTTCAACGACATAATTGCATCGATTGCCCAGATGGATGCCGATGTTATTACGATTGAAACCTCTCGCTCTGCGATGAAGCTGTTGGATGCTTTTAAAGATTTTAACTATCCCAATGAGATTGGCCCCGGAGTGTATGATATTCATTCCCCCGTTGTGCCAAAGGCGCAGTGGATGGAGAAATTGCTTATTTTAGCCAGTGAGAAAATTCCACTTGAGCGGTTGTGGGTGAATCCTGACTGTGGTCTGAAAACGCGTGATTGGCCAGAAACGCTCGCTTCACTGCAAGTGATGGTCGATGTTGCTCGCAAATTACGCGAACAATTCAAAAACAGCTAATTAAATGTTAATTCCCCAGCAATGTTGCTGGGGAATTTTAGTTAAGGCGCGGTTGTTAGCGTCCCATTATCATAAAAACTAGGGATAAGTTTGTGCTCTTTGTCATTAAAAATGAGCTGCTTGCCATCTCGTTTGCCATCTTTAAATTGTAGCAATTTGATTAACATTCCTTGGCGGTTAAACTGATAGACTTTTCCTTGCTGCTTTCCTTCTCGGTTGTATTGGCCGCTCCCTAACAGATAGCCTTCTTTGCTATGTTCTTGCCACTGGCCAACAGCAACACCATTGTTATAGTTGCCAGTTAAGATATTCTCTGTATGTTCTTTTTGAAGTTGCCACGGGCCATTGCGTTTGCCGCTTCGATAGTGTCCTTTGGTTATAATCTGGCCGTTTTGAAATTCTTCATACAGTCCAATTTGTTGGCCATGGCTAAAATGCGCAAGTTTGATAAGCTGGTCTTGGTAGAACTCTTTTTGGGTTCCATCAAGTTGACCATGATTATCATAGTGTTGCTTTTTAAGGCTATTTCCTTTTTTAACGGACCACGCACCCACTTTTTTATCTTGGTGATACTGACCAATAATTGCCAATGAGCCATCACTGATAGTTTTCTTATAGTTACCTTCGTGTTGACCATCTTGGTAGAACGCTTCGATAATCAATTTTAGGTTGTTAGCGTATTGAATGTATTCACTTGAAAAATAGCGACCATCCAGATGCCCATTAATTTTTTTCTCGTGATAAGTAAGGTTTCCTTGTGAGTCGTATCGCTCGTGTAAGGTAGAATTTTTCCCAGAGTCTATGTTCAGTAATTGGGCAAGCTTGCCTTGAGTATAGGTGCGCTTGACCTGGCCAGTTGCGTGCCCTTTAGCGTCAAATGACCAAGTTTGAGTTTGGTAGTCATTTTTACCATCGCTGTAGTGGGCAGAATAGATCTTTTGCTTGCGTTGATTGTATTTTCTCTCGCGAAGCAATGTGCCATCTGCTTTGAAATATTGCTCAGAGCGCTTAATGTTTTTATGGTAGGTGCTTTTTGCTGTTAAGTGGCCATCGGGGGCGTAAAACTTCCAAGTCCCTTCGCGTTGACCGTGTCGATAAAAAGTAATACTTCTGCGTTTACCATTGTTGTAGAAAGTTTTATTTTCTCCCTGATACTTACCGTTTTGGTAGTTTAAAATGGCAACCAACTGGTTTTTATCATTGTATTGTTTAACTTCGCCATGGCGTTTGCCATCAATAAAATGTATCAGGGCGCTTAGCTGGCCGTTTTGGTGGTAATACTTAGCCTCGCCATTTAACTTATCATTTTTATAATGCTCGATGCTGTAGAGTTTTCCTGAACGTGGGTAAAATTCCTTGCCAACACCAGTTAATTTGCCATGGTAAAAGTGAAATAACTTGATGAGTTTGCCATCTCTTGTGAAGACTTTTATCTCACCGTGTGCCTTACCTTGACTGTCGCGGGCTCCTGTTCCTTGTATCTGGCCGTTATCATAATAATATTTATATGGGCCAATTGCGGTGCTGTTGATCTCCGCTTGAATGGTTTTTCCCTCAAAGTAGAGCTGATTATTTTTGGCAAAATAAACCCTCTCTTTCCAACCTGGTTCTGATTTTAGCTTTTCAGGTGTTGCTTGATAGAACTTTGCTTTTTCTTTTGTCGTTGGGTTCCAGTCTTTATCCAAATAGGTGGTTTTGGCAAAGACGTTGACGCTCACCAGACTGATAAGGAGCGCCACCAAGATAGCGTTTAATTTCAACATGACAATTCCTTAAGGCAGCGGTGCGAAGTGAGTGGTCCAAGTTTGGTCGTAACTTTGCGAAGTTAGTCCAAGATGAAATACTTTTTCAGGCACTGAGCTTAAGCGAAGCCATTTGTTATCGACCAACGCATCGGATAGGGGATCGTCACCTTTTAGAATTTGAGGAGTATTATTACTTAAAATAGCGATGGTGCGTCCTTGGCTATCCAAAAAGTGAAAATTTTCTTTAACGCTTTGGGCGGATTGGCTCGAACTAAAATCTTTACCAAGGCTGGCGATGTCAATTAACCAAGGCGCCTTATCATTGGTCTTAAAGTCTTTAATTTCCTGCCAATGTGGTAGTGCACTGCAATGAATTGCAGTTTTGACCTGATGGCCGTAAAAATAGCGGCGTATGCCATCATCGGTTGTGAGTTGATAGCGAGCAATGCCATCATCACTGTCGTTGTTACTCGGTTGACGTTGCCACTGTATGGGATGATTGTTAAGTGTAAATCCTTTTTGAATCGTGAGATGACATACTGAGGCAAGCTCTTTTGGCATCTCTAGCGCTAAACTTTGCCCCTGATCTTGGATAATTTTTATCTGTGAATATGCTAGATTTTTGTTCATGGGCGTCCCCATGTTTTCGTTATTTCCCATTAAAGGCACAGGATTATAGGGGTTAGCAAAATACGCTTTAGGTGTAATAAATTTAATCGAACGAGTTTGGCTCGGCTTGGTCTGAGTGGTTGCCACATTAAACGTAATATTTTTCACTGAAGCTGCTAACTCAAGTTTAAAATCAGATGAGTGAGGGTAACTGGCTTGATTAAATAATCGATAACCATCATCGCCTAACCATTCGGGTAAATCCTTATCTCTTAAGAAGGTCATTTTACCTTGCAAGCCATTGAAAAAAGCTAATAGCTTACGATTGTCTGATGGTGCTGAATGGACTAAATAACTACCTTTTTTGCCAAGTGGCGTCATCGTAATTTTAAGCTGACCTACGGTAACTGTTTTAGGTTTGTCGTCAGGTAACTGGACGTTTTGGGTGGTGAGTGTGCGCGGATAAAAGTTTGCGGTAGCTTTAAAACTACTAATTTGTGGCTTTTGCTGCCCCGATTGTGCCCAGCCTAAAGGCGCTAAGTTATATTCAAGGGTCGCATTGATGCCTGTTTTTTGTAACAGACGATGATAGAGCGTCCAGTAATGGATATTTAAAGGCGAACCCTGTTTATCAAATGCTTGAATATCGCTAAGTGTCACCTTGCCAGCGGTGTTTCTATCTACCAATGGATAGCTATAGATGAGCTGGTAATTAGAGCTCGATTGAGGCGCAAAACTTCCCTGAGCATAAGCCAGCGGTTGGCTATTTTTGATTGTTGTTTTAGGCGTGTTTTTAGAATAATCAAAATAGATTGGCTCATCATAGATATCACCACGACTTGGCGCTCTGGCAAACGATTTGCTCTCAATGGAGGTATAAAGCATTAACTTGCCGTGATAGCCATAGCGTTCAATGGGTTGGCTTTGGACAATGGTCATGGAATCAATCCAAGTGCTTTGCCGGTTTAGAATCACTTCACCGTAAATTTGTTTAGCTGATTGTTTTTGACCCTTGGCAGGGGCTGATTGTTCTTCTGGTTTTGCGTTATGAACGGTTTCAAAATGGGCAAAAATTTGTGTAGTTGTTACTTTATCAACAGTCAATTCAACCTGTTGGTCATTAAGTAAGTGGATGCTTACTTTGGCATTGACCTTTGCTGGAATGCTGTCAATAAATCCGGGTTGATAGAACCCTTTTTTTAATAACTCAAGTTGGTTTGGGGTTGCCCGTTTTTTTAGATCTTGCCAAAGCTTTTGGTTCTTGACGTAAAAATCAACTAATTGCTGGGTTTTGTTATCGAATATTAGCTCAAAGCCACTGGCATATATGCGGCGTATTTTTTCACTCCCGCCATCACTGATTTCATCGCTGCTAATATCCATTGATCTACCTGGAAAATGCATCCGGTAGTAGTCAAAATCAAGGTCGAACTTAAGCTGGTTGTCTTTGTTTTGTGCTAGTTTATAGTTTGCTCTGACAATCCGTTCAACTCGGGAGGTATGGCCAGCTATCTTGGCCTGTATAGCGGTATGAATATTGTATGTATGAGTATCCCCAACTTTGGGTGAAAAGCTAACCGCATCACCCGTGCTTTTATCGCATCCAGTGATAAGTACAGCGCTGATTAACAGCGCAAAACAACATTTAAACTTCATTAACTACTTATCCCTTAGTATCTATTTTTATCCAAATTTGTGCTGATTGGCTTGACCTCAAATGGCATTACGCAATGCAATTAGTGTAATCATCATTAATAAGTGGATTAGAAAAGCTTGCCTGGTAATTCAATAGATATTAACTAACTGCTTGAGTCTTAATTGATAAATAGGTTTTAACAACGATTTATTTTATTGGAGTTTCATAAGTCACATAACAAAAATAACGGCTGCCCATACATCAATCATGTCAATATATTTAATCGCCTAATAACAATATCCAATCAGTCGCGTTTTTGCAGAATCGAGTTTATCAGCTTTTATTTATAAAATTAACAATGATTAATTTGCTTGATACATGAAATTATTAGGCTCTTTGTGATAAAAATTTTTGGCTATATCAATAGCGAGAACAGCGATTTTATCTTGTCATTGATAGGCTTGTGAAAAATAAGCGTTTAGCTGCAAACAATGACCTTAATTTTTTCGCAAAACTTTCTTAAAAAGGGTTGAGCTTAGCGTCAATTTGGGGAATCATTCATATCTCTAGATATAACGGTGTCGCCGGCAAGGATGCGATGCTATAAAATATCTCTTAACAGAGATACCCCCCATGATTTTTGATAGAGCCAGGAGAAACTGATGCTTAAGCGCGATATGAATATTGCTGATTATGATGCGGAGCTGTGGCAAGCCATGTCTGCAGAAGTTCGTCGTCAGGAAGAACACGTTGAATTAATCGCTTCGGAAAACTACACCAGCCCTCGAGTAATGCAGGCTCAGGGATCACAGTTAACCAACAAATATGCAGAAGGGTATCCTGGCAAACGTTATTATGGCGGTTGCGAATACGTGGATGTTGTGGAAACTCTGGCAATTGAACGTGCTAAAGAGCTGTTTAATGCCGATTATGCGAACGTTCAACCACACTCTGGCTCACAGGCTAACGCTGCTGTCTTCCAAGCACTGCTCGAACCTGGAGATACAGTCCTTGGGATGAGTCTTGCCCACGGTGGACACCTGACTCATGGTGCGAAAGTAAGCTTCTCTGGCAAAATCTATAACTCTGTTCAGTATGGCATTAAAGCCGATACTGGCGAGCTTGACTATGAAGAAGTTGAAGCTCTGGCAAAAGAACATCAACCGAAAATGATTATTGCTGGTTTCTCAGCATATTCAGGGATTGTGGATTGGCAGCGTTTTCGTGATATCGCAGACTCTGTTGGTGCTTATCTGTTTGTCGATATGGCTCATGTTGCAGGGCTCGTTGCTGCTGGTTTATATCCAAACCCTGTGCAGATTGCCGATGTTACCACCACCACTACACATAAAACTTTAGCTGGCCCTCGTGGCGGTTTGATCCTTGCTAAAGCCAACCCAGAGATTGAGAAAAAGCTCAATTCTGCGGTATTCCCTGGTGGTCAAGGTGGCCCATTGATGCATGTTATCGCAGCTAAAGCAGTTGCTTTTAAAGAAGCAATGGAACCTGAGTTCAAAAGCTATCAGCAACGTATTTTAGATAATGCGAAAGCGATGGTGAAAGTCTTCCAAGAACGTGGTTATAAAGTCGTCTCTAATGGCACTGAAAACCATCTGTTCCTGCTGGATTTAATCGATAAAGACATTACCGGTAAAGATGCCGATGCAGCACTAGGCAAAGCAAATATCACAGTAAATAAAAACTCTGTTCCTAATGACCCTCGCTCACCATTTGTGACTTCTGGTTTGCGCATTGGGACTCCAGCAATGACTCGTCGTGGCTTTGGTGTGAAAGAAGCTAAGTACCTCACTTCTCTTATCTGTGATGTATTAGATGATCTGGAAAATGAACAGAATATCAATGCAGTTAAAGCTAAAGTGATTGAACTGTGTAAAGAGTTTCCTGTTTACGCTTAATCGGATAGTCTAGATTTAGCATCGATAAAGAAAACGCAGCCAATGGCTGCGTTTTTTATGAGATGCGAATACAAAAAATTTATAGTTATTTAGACAAATAACGGTCGATGGCCAGATAACCTGAACCGCTGATAAGTAATGACACACATACCGCGCCCAGCGCTAATGCATACTCAAAACCACCATTTGATAAAAATAATCCGTGGCTAATATGAACGGAAAACAGTGCAACAATCATGGTAAACCCTGCAAAAAATGCAGCAGGTCGAGTCAGTAGTCCTAAAAATAAGAACAATCCACCAAAGAATTCAGCGCCACCAGAGAGAGCTGCCATCAGCAAGCCTGGTTCTAACCCAACCGATGCCATAAATTTGGCTGTGCCGTGCAAACCATAACCACCAAACCAGCCAAATAATTTCTGGCTTCCATGAGCCATTAAAATAATACCGACAGGCAGGCGTAAAAATAATGGTGCGATACCCGCATTGCTTTTTAACAAGTTTTTGTACAAGGACATGCCATCTTCTCTGTTTAATATTTCTTGCTGTTATCTCTGTCAGACGTCAATGATGACAGAGTGTGATTATGCGTTGCAGAATCTGACAAATTCTTCACAGTGGAACAAGATCATTGTGCTAAAAACATTGTTTAAAAATATTTAACTATTTTTTTACTAAGTGTATTTTTTTAAACCAAATATGCACCGAAATGGCGAGTGCTCTGCCCAAAATTGGGTAAAATTTTAGTAAACATCGACAGATAGCGCAGTTTCTAGGTAAAATGGAATTATTATTCAACCTAAATCGAGAACTCCCGTGCGTTGCCCATTTTGTAATACCAATGATACGAAGGTGATCGATTCACGTTTAGTGAGCGAAGGTCATCAGGTTCGTCGTCGTCGTGAATGCTTACATTGCCACGAGCGTTTTACGACCTTTGAAACGGCTGAATTAGTCATGCCGAAAGTGATTAAAAGTAATGGCTCTAGAGAACCATTCAACGAAGATAAAATGCGAGCTGGCATGGCTCGAGCACTGGAAAAAAGGCCAGTAAGCGTTGAAGCAATAGAGCAGAGCATTAACCATATAAAATCCCAGTTACGAGCAACTGGTGAGCGCGAAGTTCAGGCAAAACTGATTGGTCATCTGGTGATGGAAGCATTGAAAAAATTAGATAAAGTTGCCTATATTCGCTTTGCTTCTGTTTATCGTTCTTTTGAAGATATTCGTGAATTTGGTGAAGAAATTGCTCGTTTGGAAAAACCTTAAACCGAGGTTGTAATGGATGATTTTTCCGCATTAGATTATTTTTATATGGCCCGAGCGCTTAAACTTGCGGCCAAAGGGCGTTTTACTACGGCTCCTAATCCCAATGTTGGCTGCGTATTAGTCAAGGATAATCAGATTATTGGCGAAGGCTATCACTATCAAGCCGGTCAAGGCCATGCAGAGGTTAATGCCATGGCTGATGCGCGCGCTAATGGCTTCGCTCTTGAGGGCGCGACCTGTTATGTCACATTAGAGCCGTGCTGCCATTATGGCCGCACACCACCTTGTGCCAAAGCGCTGAGTGAAGCAAAAGTTGCTCGGGTTGTGATGGCAATGCGCGATCCAAATCCAAAAGTGGCAGGCGGTGGCAAGTTAATGCTTGAACAAGCCGGAGTGAATGTTCAAAGCGGTTTGCTAGAAGCTCAAGCAGAACAGCTTAATCCGGGGTTTTTGCTGCGAATGCGGCTGAATCGTCCACGCGTTCGGCTAAAAACTGCGATATCGTTAGATGGCCGCACCGCTCTTGCTAACGGTCAAAGTCAGTGGATTACAGGCGCATTGGCTCGCTCTGATGTGCAACGTGAAAGGGCGGTTAGCCACGCGATATTATCAACAGCGCAAACGGTTTTGGCTGACAATGCTTCATTAAATGTTCGCGTCAATGAATTAGGTTCATTGGCTGAACTGTTGCCCGTACAACCTCGTCAGCCGATTCGCGTGATTATCGATCGCCGACAACTATTAACCGGTGATGAACCTTTGTTTCAACTGCCAGGGCGGGTGATTCGGGTGGTTGACAGAGCGGTAGCACAAGAGGTTGGCGAAACATTGTTAGTAGAGCCTGCTGAAAACTGGTTAGAACAGATGCTGTTTGCTTTGGCTAAACTTGAAATTAACGATCTCTGGGTTGAAGCCGGAGCCACGGTTTGTGGGGCGCTGTTAAGTGCCGAGCTGGTGGATGAACTGATTATCTATCAAGCTGGCGTGACTTTAGGCGATAGTGCTAGAGCTATGTTGCAAATCGCTGAGCTAACTGAATTATCAAAAGCAAAACGTTGGAAGCTGACAACCATGCGACAGATTGGTCAAGACTTGAAGTTCGTATATCAGCCACAAGAGGCCATATTGTAATGTTTACTGGAATCATTGAAGCTCAAGGAACTATTCAGGGATTACGTCGGCGCTCCGTTGACGTTCAGCTTAAAGTCGCCACGGGTACGCTTGATATGAGCGATGTCCATATGGGTGATAGCATTGGCGTTAATGGTGTCTGTTTAACCGTCGTTGAGTTTACGCAAAACTATTTTTGTGCAGATGTCTCTCATGAAACACTTGCTCGCTCGAGCCTTGGGAAACTGAAAGTTGGATCAAGTGTGAACCTTGAAAAAGCGATGGCAGCGAATGGTCGTTTCGGTGGGCATATGGTCAGCGGCCATGTGGATGGTTTAGCCTGTGTGAAATCAATTAGTCATCAGGGCAATGGTATTGATATCTGGCTGGAATTTCCTGTTGAACTTAGTAAATATATCGCAGAGAAAGGTTCGATTACGGTAGATGGCATTAGCTTGACCGTTAATGAACTTGTGCAAAATCAGTTTCGATTAACCATTATTCCTCATAGCGCTGAACAGACGACTATTAGTCAGTGGAAAAAAGGCAGCCAAGTCAATTTAGAAGTTGATGTCGTTGCCCGTTACTTGGAACGTCTGTTACAAGGCGCTGGACAAGCAGACACCAGCGCCCAGACATTAACTAAAGAAAAATTAGCTGAATGTGGCTTTTTATCATTATCTCGAGGGTTATAACACCATGGCATTGAGTCCGATTAAAGACATTATTGATGACATCGCCGCTGGCAAATTTGTGGTTCTGATGGATGATGAAGACCGTGAAAATGAAGGCGACTTGATTATTGCCGCAGAAAAAATAACCCCAGAGGCCATCAATTTTATGGCGCGTTACGGACGTGGTCTTATCTGCTTGTCATTAACTGAGCAGCGTTGCCAGCAGTTAAGTCTGCCACTGATGGTCAGCCATAACAGTGAGAAATTCTCCACAGCATTTACCGTTTCAATCGAAGCGGCTCAAGGGGTGACAACTGGCATTTCAGCAGCTGACCGTGCGACCACTATTCAGGCGGCCGTGAAAGCTGATGCCAGCGGTGAAGATATTGTGATGCCCGGTCACGTGTTCCCGCTGATGGCCAAAGAAGGCGGCGTGTTGAGCCGGGCAGGGCATACTGAAGCGGGGATTGACCTTGCGCGCTTAGCAGGTTTTGAGCCAGCAGCGGTGATTGTTGAGATCTTAAATGAAGATGGCTCAATGGCACGCCGTGATGATTTAGAAAAGTTCTGCCAGCAGCATGATATAAAATTAGGCACAATTGCTGATTTAATTGAGTATCGCAACATCCAAGAAACAACGATTGAACAGGTTCAGCGTTGCCAGTTACCAACTAAACATGGCGATTTTGTTTTAACGGCTTATCGAGACACTATTGCCGGTCAAATCCATTATGCGTTGCGCCATGGTAATATTGACCCGCAGCAGCCAACTTTAGTTCGTGTGCATTTACATGATCCGCTGCATGATCTTTTTGGTAGTACTCGGGACGGTCAAATGAGTTGGCCGCTTGATGAAGCGCTTAGCCAATTGGGGCAAGAAGGCGGCGTTTTGGTGCTGATCAATGAAACCGAGCCACAATTGGCGGTCTTAAACCGACTGGAGCGTTATGCTCAAGAAGAACAAGGATTAAGTCCAAAAATGAAGCAGAATCAACGGGCTTCACGTAATGTCGGGATAGGTTCACAAATATTGATCCGTGAAGGCGTACAGAAGATGCGCTTGATGAGTGCCCCTAAACGCTATCATGCCTTATCTGGATTTGGTCTAGAAGTCGTTGAGTTGGTGAGCCATTAACTTACAACCTACCCGTAGTGTGGTAGAATAACGCGCTTTTTATTATTTGGGATTAGTTAGGGTTAAATTATGAATGTGATCGAAGGAGTGGTACCGGCCCCTGAAGCCAAAATCGCCATTGTGATCGCCCGCTTTAATAGCTTTATTAATGAGAGTCTGTTAGCAGGTTCTATTGATACATTAAAACGTCAGGGCCAAGTTAAAGACGAAAATATCACAGTTGCGAAAGTCCCCGGTGCCGTAGAAATTCCGCTAGTGGCGAAACAATTTGCCAAATCAGGTAAATTCGATGCCATTATTACTTTAGGTACAGTTATTCGCGGCGGCACTTATCATTTTGAACTTGTCTCTAACGAATGTCATAAAGGTTTAGGGCATCTGATGCTTGAATATGATGTGCCAATTGCTTTTGGTGTTTTAACAACTGAATCGATTGAGCAAGCTGTAGAGCGCGCCGGAACCAAAGCCGGTAATAAAGGTACAGAGGCCGCATTAAGTGCCTTAGAAATGATTAACGTCATGAAAGCGATTGGTTAAGGAGTCTCAGTTTGAAACCATCAGCGCGCCGGAAAGCCCGGCAATTTGCCACCCAGGCCATCTATCAGTGGCAGATGACTGGCGATCATATCGATAATATCGAGCATCAGTTTTTGACCGAGCAAGATATGAGTAAAGCCGACGTTAGCTATTTCAAACAGCTGATCGAAGGTGTTGCGGTTCATCATGAAAAACTGGATCAATCGATGTCACCCTGTTTAGCTCGTCGTTTAGATGAGTTAGATCTAGTGGATCATGCTATTTTGTTAATCGGTATGTACGAACTGACTCAGTGTAAAGATTTACCACCGAAAGTTGCGATTAATGAGGCCATTGAGCTGGCGAAAATTTTTGCCGCCGATGACAGTCATAAATTTGTGAACGGTGTTCTGGACAAATATTTCCATCTGCAAGAGTTGAAAAAGTAAGTTTTAATGGGCGAATTTGAGCTTATAGAGCGTTTTTTTGCAAAATCAGCAAAAAGACCTGATGTTGTTTTAGGAATTGGTGATGATGCGGCTTTGATCACACCTCCTGAGAATCATCAGCTCGTTGTGACAACGGATACGCTGGTTGAAGGAATTCACTTTTTCGCAGATATTCCCGCCAATGCCTTGGGACATAAGTCATTGGCGGTGAACTTAAGTGATTTGGCTGCCATGGGGGCCGAGCCTCGTTGGGCCACTCTTGCGATTACGCTGCCTTCGGCACGTATGGCCTGGATGGAACAGTTTTGCGAAGGTTTTTTTGAGCTAGCAGAGTATTACAATGTCACCTTAGTCGGCGGTGATACCACGCGTGGTCCATTGAGTTTGACAATTACCGCTCACGGCGTGGTGCCAATGGGGCAAGCGCTGACTCGCTCTCATGGGCAAGTGGGTGATTGGGTGTATGTCACGGGGTTATTGGGTGGCTCAGCTCTTGGGTTAAAACATCTGCAAGGGCTGCAAAAATTAACCAATGAACAGCGCGATACTTTGCTAAATCTACATTATTATCCACAGCCGCGCGTGCTCAGTGGCTATGGTCTGCGCGGTGTCGCGAGTAGTTGTATTGATATCTCAGACGGTTTATTGGCCGATTTAGGTCATATTGCGAAATCGTCTGGTTGCAGCGCTAAAATTCAAGTTGAACAACTTCCTATTCATCCAGTCGTTAAATCATTGTGTTCACCCGAAGAGGCTATTGCTCTAGCGCTATGCGGTGGCGAAGATTATGAGTTGTGCTTTAGCGTCCCAGAAGAAAACAAAGGGGCATTGGAAGTCGCGCTTTCATATAGCGGTGTGCACTATCACTGTATTGGTCAGCTGGTCGCTGGCGATGAACCTGTTAGCCTCTATCAGGGCAAAGAAGATTATCACCTAGGTGGTGCGTACAGCTGGGATCATTTCCGCTCAAGCTAAAGGTCTTTCATGGATCAATATTTAAAACGTTTATCACTTTCTAACCCCATGCATCTGATGGCGGTTGGTTTTGGCAGTGGACTTGCACCAAAAGCTCCCGGAACATTTGGCTCTCTAGCTGCTCTGCCTCTGATGGTTTTACTATCGTGGTGGTTACCATTGTGGGGGTATCTATGCTTTTTGATTGTCGGTTTTTTAGTCGGTATCTATAGTTGCCACGTGGCCAGCCGAGCAATGGGCGTTCATGATCATGGCGGTATTGTTTGGGATGAGTTTATCGGTATGGGCATTACGATGATTGCGATGCCGATTAGCTGGCCATCTGCTATTGCTGGATTCATTCTGTTTCGCCTTTTTGATATTACCAAACCTTGGCCGATTCGTTGGCTAGACAAGCATGTCAAAGGTGGTTTTGGCATTATGATCGACGATGTCCTAGCCGGTATTATGGCTTGGATCATCCAGCTAATTTTATTCTCCTGCCTGTAATTTACTCTTTTTAGAATGTTCTATTTTGTAGCCATATTATGGCTACATCTTTCCTTTATTAATTTTACATTTGTAACGCGACTTGTTGATAAAATAGTTGTTTTTATATAAATACAGCCCAATTATTCTGTTTCTCAAATTTTTATATAGATAATGTGCTGCTTTCCCTTTACAGATTTGGTTAAACGTAATAACTTAGCAACTGCTACTAAAATGTCTGGTTTATTGATATTTTAGTAGTTAATTATAGGGATGTGCGGATTATCGTTATGCGTGATCAAACGTAAATTAATTATAAAGATAATTGCGCTTACAAATACACAACATGTTGAACGGACGACGGTTTCGACCGTTACTGACAGTGATGTTCAATGGAGCTAATATGAAGAAAGGATTAGGACTATTGTCCGTGGCACTGCTTGCAAGTGCTGTGGCAACTGGCGTACAAGCTAAAACTAAGACTTTGGTTTACTGTTCAGAAGCTAGCCCTGAAGGGTTTAACCCACAGTTATTTACTACTGGGACAACCTTTGATGCCAGCTCTCAGACCATTTTCGACCGTCTGGTTGAATTCAAACGTGGTACCACTGAAATTGAACCTGGTCTGGCAACTAGCTGGGACGTTTCTGCCGATGGCAAAACCTATACATTCCATTTGCGCAAAGGCGTAAAATTCCAATCTAATAAAACATTTACACCAACTCGCGATTTTGATGCGGACGACGTTGTATTTAGTTTTGAACGGATGTTAGATAAAAAAAATCCATATCATGATGTCTCCGGCGGCAGCTACGAGTACTTCGATGGTATGGGTATGGATACTTTGATTAAAAAAATTACCAAAGTTGACAAGTACACCGTTAAATTTGAATTAAGCCAGCCAAACTCACCATTCCTTGCTGATATGGCAATGGACTTTGCGTCAATCTTCTCAGCAGAACAAGCAAATAAACTGCTAAAAGAAGGTACTCCTGCAGTATTGGACCAAGATCCTGTTGGGACTGGCCCATTTGCCAAAGTGGCATATCGTAAAGATTCCGTTATTCGTTATACAGCGAATAAATCATATTGGCGCGGCGCTCCAAAAATTGATCGTTTAGTTTTCTCTATTACTCCTGATGCTTCTGTTCGTTATGCAAAACTTAAAGCAAACGAATGTCAGGTTATGCCGTTCCCTAACCCGGCAGATCTTAAAGAGATGGCCAAAGATCCAAACATCAAACTGATGCATCAAGCTGGTTTGAACGTTGGCTATCTGGCATTTAACGTCACTCACAAACCGTTCGACAAATTAAAAGTTCGTCAAGCTTTGAGCCTTGCTATCAATAAAAAAGCAATTATTGATGCAATTTATCAAGGTGCAGGGCAGGTTGCTAAAAACCCAATCCCACCAACAATGTGGTCTTATAACGACAAAGTTAAAGACTATCCATATGATCCTGCCAAAGCAAAAGAGCTGTTAAAAGAAGCGGGTGAAAGCCACTTCAACACAACTCTTTGGGCAATGCCTGTACAACGTCCATATAACCCAAATGCTCGTCGTATGGCTGAGATGATTCAGGCTGACTGGAAAAAAGTTGGTGTGAACGCCAAAATTAAAAGTTACGAATGGGGTGAATACCTCAAACGTGCTCGTCAGGGCGAAGCAGATACCATTCTGATGGGCTGGACTGGTGATAATGGTGACCCAGATAACTTCTTGAATGTATTGCTCAGCTGTGAAGCAGTTGGCAACTCAAACTATGGTCGCTGGTGTTACAAACCATTTGATGAAATCGTGCAGAAAGCTGCTCGCGTTTCAGATAAAGCTGAACGTACTAAATTGTACGAAAAAGCACAGGTTATCTTTAAACAACAAGCTCCTTGGGTAACTATTGCGCATTCAGTTGTTTATGAACCAATCCGTAAAGAAGTCCATGGCTATAAAGTTGATCCATTTGGCAAACACATTTTCTATGGTGTTTCCTTAGATAACTAATTAGTCAAATTTTACAGGGCTTCGTTTATTCGAAGCCCTCCTATCAGGGGCTTTAGCCTAGATTTATTATTTATGTTGCAGTTCATTTTTAGAAGACTGATAGCGGTCGTGCCGACCTTTATCGGTATTACACTTTTAACGTTCGCGCTAATTCATGCGATCCCTGGTGATCCCATTGAAATTATGGCCGGAGAACGTGGGATATCAGCGGCCAGACATGCCCAGATGATGCACCAGTTGGGGCTTGATCAACCACTGTATCTTCAGTATTTCCATTATGTGATTGGAATTTTCCATGGAGACCTAGGTTTCTCTTTGGTAAATCATCAGCCGGTTTTAAGCGAGTTTGCATCGCGGTTCCCGGCAACAATGGAGCTTTCTATTTTTGCAGTTGTTTTCGCTATTGTAATCGGTTTGCCATTAGGCATTATCGCAGCGGTAAAACGAGGCACTATTTTTGACCACGGGGTGATTGCTGTTGCCCAGGCTGGTTACTCAATGCCAATCTTCTGGTGGGCATTGTTACTCATTTTGTTTTTCTCTGTTCAGTTGGGATGGACACCAGTATCCGGGCGCTTAGATGAAGCTCGTTTCTGGATTGACCAGCCGACTGGATTTATGATGATCGACACCTTGCTCTCCGGTGAGCCGGGGGCATTTATAGATGCGCTTCGCCATTTAGTTTTGCCAGCCATCGTGTTGGGAACTATTCCAATGGCGGTGATTGCGCGTATGACTCGATCATCAATGCTAGAAGTGCTTGGTGAAGATTATATCCGTACAGCTCGAGCAAAAGGGATGGCACCTTGGAGGGTGATCATTGTTCATGCTCTGCGTAATGCGTTGATTCCTGTTGTTACTGTCATTGGGTTACAGGTCGGGATTATGCTTTCAGGGGCAATTTTAACTGAGACTATTTTCTCTTGGCCGGGTATCGGTAAGTGGTTGATTGATGCTATCTCTCGTCGTGACTATCCAGTCGTTCAGGGAAGTATTTTGTTGATTGCTACTATTATTATCGTGGTGAACTTGTTGGTCGATATTATCTACGGCATTGTGAATCCTCGAATTCGACATACCCGATAACTAGGAACCGAATTCATGTCTGAAGAACAAACTCAAATTCAGGATAATGGCCCAAAACCAATGTCACCGCTGCAGGAATTTTGGTTTTATTTTCGCCAAAATAAAGGGGCGGTTGCAGGGCTTTTATACATTGTAATTATTATTTTATTCGCACTGTTTGCTGAAGTGATTGCACCACATTCACCTATTCAGCAATTTCAGAATGCGTTTTTAACGCCACCTGCGTGGCAAACTGGCGGCAGTTCTAAGTTCCTGCTTGGTACTGATGATGTTGGGCGAGATATTTTTTCGCGGCTGATTTATGGGGCAAGATTGTCACTCATTATCGGAACCATGGTCGTTACCATTAGCTTAAGCTGTGGTGTGTTATTAGGCTTGATTGCCGGTTATACGCGCGGAATTGTTGATACCATCATTATGCGTGTCGCCGATATTATGTTGGCGGTGCCAAGCCTGTTGTTCGCCATTGCGATTGTTGCCATCTTAGGTCCAAGTTTGGTAAATGCATCGGTGGCAATTGCTATTGTGTCGATTCCTCACTTTATCCGTTTAACGCGAGCATCTGTGATAGCAGAAACAAGTCATGATTATGTGACTGCATCTCAAGTTGTTGGGGCAGGGGCGCTGCGTTTAATGTTTTTAACCATTTTGCCTAATTGTCTGGCGCCATTGATTATTCAGGCGACATTAGGGTTTTCATCAGCGCTTCTGGATATGGCGGCGCTTGGTTTCCTTGGTATGGGCGCTCAGCCGCCAACGCCAGAATGGGGTAGTATGTTGGCGAATGCTCGTCAGTATGTGACTCGAGCTTGGTGGGTTGTGACCTTCCCAGGGATTATGATTTTAACCACGGTACTGGCATTTAACCTGATGGGCGATGGCCTCAGGGATGCTCTAGATCCGAAGATGAAACGCTAATTAGGGCGAGATAAATTATGGCTTTATTAGAAGTAAATAACTTAAGCGTTGAGTTTGGTGATGAGGACCATCCGTTTCGGGCTGTTGATAATATTAGCTACCATGTTGAAAAAGGCGAGGTAGTTGGGATTGTTGGTGAATCAGGTTCTGGTAAAAGTGTCAGCTCGCTGGCAATTATGGGCTTGATTGATTATCCCGGACGCGTCAGCGCTAAAGAACTTGAACTTGACGGTCAGAAAGTGCTGGAAATGTCGGATGCCAAACGACGCAAGATTACTGGTTCAGATATTTCGATGATCTTCCAAGATCCGATGACGAGTTTGAACCCGTGCTACACCGTTGGCTTTCAGTTAACCGAAGCGCTTAAAATTCATAATCATGAATTCAGTAAAAAAGAGCTTCGTCAGCGCGCTGTTGAGCTGCTGCGTCAGGTTGGTATTCCTGCGCCTGAGTCACGCATTAAGTCTTATCCTCACCAGCTCTCTGGCGGGATGAGTCAGCGTGTGATGATTGCGATGGCAGTGGCTTGTAATCCGAAACTATTGATTGCTGATGAACCAACGACTGCGCTTGATGTAACCATTCAGGCTCAGATTGTTGATTTGCTCCTTGAGCTGCAACAGCAAAAAAATATGGGCATGGTTTTGATTACTCATGATTTGGCATTGGTTGCAGAAGCTGCTGATCGCGTGATTGTGATGTATGCCGGACAGATTGTTGAGACAGGCCCATCTTCGGAAATTTTTAAATATCCGAAACATCCATATACGCAGGCATTATTGGCGTCATTGCCAGAGTCATCAGCAGGTGCTGAACGTTTACATGCACTGCCTGGGGTGGTTCCAGGAGCTTATGATCGCCCTAAAGGATGTTTGCTTAATCCTCGTTGTCCCTATGCAAGCGAGCGTTGTCAAAATGAAGCGCCGGAATCTATTGGACCACGCGAGCGGCAGGTCAAATGCTTTTGGCCATTGGATGAAGCAGGGAGGCCAACTAAGTGAGCGAAGCAAAAAATAGCGTTTTATTTCAGGCGCATGAATTAAAAAAACATTACCCAATTAAGGGGGGAATGTTTAAAGAAGAGCAGCTTGTTAAAGCACTTGATGGTGTTTCTTTTGAGCTGGAAAAAGGTAAAACTCTAGCTGTTGTCGGTGAGTCTGGCTGCGGGAAATCAACATTGGCTAGAAGCCTGACATTGATTGAAGCGCCAACTTCAGGTGAGCTTCGCTTTGATGGCGAAGATATCCTTTCGCTTGGTCAGCATGCGGCTAAAGAGCTGCGTAAACGTATTCAGATTGTGTTTCAAAACCCTTATGGCTCGTTGAACCCTCGTAAAAAAGTCGGTCAATTGTTAGAAGAGCCATTGGTGATTAACACCAATTTGCCCCGTGCTCAAAGAGCTGAAAAAGCTCGAGCAATGATGGCTCTAGTTGGTCTTCGCCCTGAACACTATGATCGATATCCACATATGTTCTCTGGTGGGCAGCGTCAGCGTATCGCAATTGCTCGAGGGTTAATGTTGGACCCGGATATTGTGATTGCTGATGAACCCGTATCTGCACTCGATGTTTCAGTGCAGGCACAGGTGCTCAACTTGATGATGGATTTACAACAAGAGTTTGGATTAAGTTATATCTTCATCTCGCACGATCTATCAGTAGTTGAACATATTGCCAATCAAGTCATGGTGATGTATCTGGGTAAAGTGGTTGAATATGGTAGCAAAGAGGAAATCTTTTCAAATCCTCGCCATCCGTATACAACAGCGCTGCTCTCAAGTACTCCGCGTCTTAACCCAGAGAAGCGAATTGAGAAAATTAAGCTCAAAGGTGAGTTGCCATCACCACTGAATCCGCCATCAGGGTGCGCGTTTCATAACCGGTGTCGTTTCGCCAATGAGCGTTGTTCAGAGCAAGTACCAGAGCTCAAATGGTACAACGATACTCAGATTGCCTGCCATGCAGTTGAAGAGGACCGTATCTAGTCACTTCTCTATCTGGCAACTTTTTCAAAGCCCTGTTTGTTAAACAGGGCTTTTTTGTAACTTCTGCGTTAAGTTTGAGATTGCTATACTAACGGTTCATCTTTTCGTCAGCGGTTGTGCCATGTTGCGTTCTTTTTTTATCCTTTTTTTATTGAGCAGTTGCGTGCCGGCTCAGGCCCAGTCTATTATTTGGGGAAGCTCTGAGGTAATGCGATTTCACCAATTGCCCAAAGACCTCTCTTTATCAAATCTTGCTGTTGGCAATTTGCTATATGACTCTCTCTTTCGTATGGATAATTTTGGTCGGCCCCAGCCGTGGTTAGTGAAAAGCTATCAACAGATTTCCGCTGTTCGTTATCAGTTCGATTTAAACACGGGAGTTAGCTTTTCATCTGGCAACACTCTTAGTGCTCAGGATGTCGTCTGGAGCTTTAATCAGCTGCGCCAACATCAGCAGTTTGCTCAGCTATTTGCCGGGGTCCAATCGGTGCGAGCGATTTCGTCTACGCGCTTTGAGATTACTTTGACGCATCCTTATCTAGGGCTTTTATCGCAGCTTGCCTATTGTTTTGTCTTTGATAAGAACTGGCAACTTAAAAATAAAAAAAACCAAGATAAAAATGGGCTTATTTCAGGTTCGGGACCTTATCAGATTAGTGAAGATATTAGTGGTGTTCGTGCGGTGTTAAAACTTAAACCCCATTATTGGCGAAGCAGTGGTGAGGGCAATGTCACAGAGCTAGAAATTGTCCCAATCATGCATGAACAGACGCGTTATAGCGCGTTGCAAGGGCATGATGTAGATATTGTTGATCATGTCTCAGCGCAGCGTCTACCTGCGCTAGATGCGTTATCTAGTCTTGAGGCCGTGCGAATGACTAATATGGCTTGGTTAGGAGTCATTTTTAATCAGCAACATTCTTGGCTGGCCCAGAAAAAAGCACGGGAGGCTTTATCAGTGGGCATCAATAATGCGATGATTTATAGTCTGGTTTATGCCCCGCTTGGTGAGTTAGCCAACCAATTAACAAGCCACAATGAGGCGTTTTATAACCCATCAATGCTAAAGCAAACTCATACTCTAAAGGCTTATCAATTGCTGCAATCAGTACAAAAAAATGATGGGCATCTGAGGTTAACGCTTGTCAGTCGTGAGGATCGCCGATTTGATTTTGACCAGACGCTGGCACTTTTAAAAACAATGTTTGCGCGTATGGATATCGATTTAAAAGTCAAAGTTCTATCAGATGATGATTTTGAGCGCTCTTTAGAGGAATGTCGTGACGATCTTTATCTAGTTTCGATTCGTGCTCAGCCGAACAATTTATCAGGCTATTTAAAAGCGATGCTAAGTTCTTACCGAGGGCATGTTGCGCGGATGCACTGCGCATCAAATATTCAAGATTATAAAAGCCAATTAGATAAGATTAATGAGCAAGCGGGTGAATTGAAAAAAACAGCCTATCAAAACTTTTTGAGTAATTTATCGCATCAGTATGTTTTTAAGCCATTATTTTGGCTTGATCAATTATGGGCTGTGAATAAAAGAATTTCGTTAAAGGCAGTGAATAATCGACTTGGATTGATCTATTTTGATGAGCTTAAAATTAATCGCAGTCGGTAAAACAAAGGGCAACATCGTTGCCCTTTATCGTTATTATTAGCTTAAGCGTTGCTCGATACCTGCACTGTCTAGGCCAAGTTCGGCGTAAACTTCAGCTTGGGTTCCTTGAGCAATAAAATGATCAGGTAATCCAAGTTGGATGAGCTTAGGATGTGTTGGGTTTTGCACCAGATGTTGAGCCACAGCAGAACCAGCGCCGCCAGCAATGGCGTTATCTTCAAGTGTCACTAAACACTGATGGCTTTTAGCAAGTTCATCAATGCATTGTGTATCAAGCGGTTTAATAAAGCGCATATCAACTACTGTTGCATTTAATTTCTCAGCGGCTTTTAAGGCTTCATGTAGTAGTGGGCCAAAGCATAAGATAGCGTTTTTTTTCCCTTCTCGGCGGATTTTTGCTTTGCCGATAGGCAGCTCTTGTAGCGGTTGGTCACATAGCGCATTGGTTGCCCCGCCTCTTGGGTAGCGCACAGCAGCCGGAGAGCCGAGTTTATAACCGGTATAGAGCATCTGCCGACATTCGCTCTCATCGGAAGGTGCCATAATGGTGAGATTAGGTACGCAGCGCAAAAAGCTCAAATCAAATGCGCCTTGATGCGTAGGACCATCGGCACCGACAACGCCTGCTCTATCAATCGCCAATAATACGGGTAAGTTTTGAATGGCAATATCATGAATCAGCTGGTCATAAGCTCTTTGTAAAAAAGTACTATAAATTGCGACCACCGGGTGCATCCCAGCAATCGCTAAACCTGCTGCAAACGTGAGTGCATGTTGTTCGGCAATGGCAACATCGACATACTGATTGGCAAAGCGCTTGGAAAACTCAACCATCCCCGAGCCTTCGCGCATTGCTGGCGTTATTCCCATCAATTTAGGGTCTTGCTGGGCCATTTCGCACAGCCAATTACCAAACACTTTAGAGAACGTTGTTGTCGTTTTCTTTGGCAGATTCTCTTGGCTTGGATCGAATTTTGAAACAGCGTGATAACCAATAGGATCTTGCTCGGCTGGCAGATAGCCTTTGCCTTTTTTAGTCAAAACATGCAAAAACTGTGGTCCTTTGCGAGCGCGCATGTTTTTCAGTGTTTGCACTAGAGCAATTACATCGTGACCATCGACTGGACCGATATAATTAAAGCCAAATTCTTCAAACAAAGTTCCCGGTGCAACCATCCCTTTGAGATGCTCTTCAGTACGTTTAGCCAGCTCTTTAATGGGGGGCAGTGAGCCCAGGAGCTTTTTACTATTTTCCCGAAAAGAGCTATAAGCTTGCCCCGACATTAATTTGGCGAGCGAATTATTTAGCGCCCCGACATTTTCCGAAATAGACATGTCGTTGTCATTTAAAATCACTAACAAGTCATCAGGGCAGGTGCCGCCATGATTGAGTGCCTCAAATGCCATGCCTGCTGTTAACGCACCATCGCCGATAATCGCTGCGACTTTGCGACCTTTGTGCTCTTTGCTTGCAGCAACTGCCATCCCTAAAGCTGCCCCAATTGAGGTGCTTGAGTGGCCAACGCTAAGCGCGTCATATTCGCTTTCGCCTCGCCATGGAAATGGGTGCAATCCATCTTTTTGACGGATGCTCGCCATCTTGTCGCGTCGCCCGGTGAGAATTTTATGCGGATAGGCCTGATGACCGACATCCCAGACTAGTTTGTCAAAAGGCGTCTGATACACGTAATGCAAAGCAACGGTTAACTCTACAACACCGAGCCCTGAGGCCAGATGTCCGCTCGATTGGCTTACTGTTTTTAATAAAAACGAGCGTAGCTCCTGACAAAGTTCAGGAAGTTTAGATAAAGGCAGCTGGCGCAGATCCTGTGGGTAATCAACGAGAGCTAATAATGGATAATCACGAATATTTAGAGTCATAAATTGATTTTTGGCAACAGCTATTTATTGCGCTGAATAATGAAATCGGCAAGCGCAGCAAGTTTGCTGGTATTGTAGGGTAATGTATCCAGCTCGTGTAGTGCTTGATGTCGAAGATTTTGGCATTTGTGCTCAGCTTCAGTTAATCCTAATAAACTAGGATAGGTGCTTTTGTGATGCTCAATATCTGAGCCTTGCGGCTTACCTAATGTTTCGGTATCAGCAATCACGTCTAGAATATCATCGCGTACCTGAAATGCTAGGCCAATAGCTGCGCCGTAGTTATCTAATGCTTGTAACTCTGACTTGTCACTAATTGCGCCAGCTTGAGCACCTAATTGAATTGCTGCGCGAATTAAGGCACCTGTTTTAAGCCGATGCATCTTTTCAAGTTCGTTAATCGACTGATTCTGGCCGGTTGCCATGATATCGATAGATTGTCCGGCGCACATGCCCTGATATCCGGCTGCCTGTGACAGTGTTTGTACCATGGTCAAGCGGGTAGCCGCTGGAATTTGTTCAGCTTGAGTGAGTAAGCTAAATGCCCATGATTGCAGAGCATCGCCTGCTAAAATGGCAGTCGCTTCGTCAAAAGCGATATGGCATGTTGGCTGGCCCCGACGCAATTGGTCATCATCCATTGCTGGCAAATCGTCATGAATCAGTGAGTATGCGTGAATCGCTTCAATAGCTGCCGCGGCGTAATCGACCTGTTGAGTTGGCGCCTGATTGAGTTCTGCGGTTAAATAAACCAATACTGGGCGAATTCGTTTGCCCCCGAGAAGCAGTGAATAACGCATTGCATCGCGCAAAACTGGCGCATTAGGTTCTACTGAATCAAGTCGTTCGAGAATAAAAGCATCAACGCGCTGGCGATAACTTTCTAAGGTTGTTTGTAAAGATTCACTCACAAAACATCCCCTTGGGATAGTTGATCTAATGGTGCTTCCGGGGTATTTTCGCGAAGGATTTTAATCTGTTGTTCAGCGTTTGATAGTTTTTGCTGGCCAGCATTTGCCAAGGCTATGCCTCGCTCAAAATGCTTCATGGCTTGTTCTAAGGGCAGTTCACCCTGCTCAAGCTCTTTGACCAATTGCTCCAGTTCACTGAGTGATTCTTCAAAGCTCATATTTTCTGGTTTTTTGGCAGCCATTGAATCTCCTGAAAATTGACTAAAATTATGAATCGCGGCACGAGTAAAATTATCGCGTGTCTTGGTGCTAAGAATCAATGTGAATTTTACTTAAGTCAAATTCATGATGGTGCAATCAGAACGGATCATAATGATATAAGCGACTATGGTTAAAGTATTTATTGTCTTAACCGATATCTATTGTAGATTATTGTTCATAATGTATAAATGGGTTCGTTCACATCTGTATGGTCGTGAATAACACTGAAGATCTTTAGAAAAGGAAGGACACTGTGGATTTAGCTACGCTAGTGGGCCTGTTAGGTAGTTTTGCCTTCGTGTTGATGGCAATGGTAATGGGCGGCGACCTTGGTGCGTTTGTGGACGTTCCATCGATTCTGATTGTGATCTGCGGGTCATTATTCGTGGTCTTAATGAAATACAACCTCGGCCAATTTTTAAGTGCTGCAAAGATTGCAGCCAAAGCATTCTTATTCAAAGCTGATAAACCTAACGAGTTGATTCAAAAATCAGTCGAGTTAGCCGATTCTGCGCGTAAGGGCGGATTTTTGGCATTAGAAGAGGCAGATATTCCCAATGCCTTTATGGCCAAAGGTGTGGGCATGTTGGTCGATGGTTATGATGCTGAAGTGGTGCGTAGTACCTTGAAAAAGGATATTGCATTAGCAATTGAGCGTCACGAAGTCGGTTCTAGTATTTTTAAAGCGATTGGTGATGTTGCCCCGGCGATGGGGATGATTGGTACATTGATCGGGTTGGTGGCGATGCTTTCAAACATGTCGGATCCAAAAGCAATTGGTCCGGCCATGGCTGTGGCACTGTTAACAACCTTGTATGGCGCGATTATGGCCAACATGGTGGCGATTCCGATTGCCAATAAATTGGATCTTCGCTCAGCAGAAGAGGCGTTAAACCGCTCACTAATTGTGGACGCGGTGCTAGGTATTCAGGATGGGCAAAACCCAAGGGTCATTGAAGGCTTGCTGAAAAATTACCTGCAGACTTCTAAACGTGAAGTAGCCGCAGAGTAATAAGGGGGTTTTATGGATGATGACGAGCAAGAGTGCAAATGTCCCCCCGGTCTACCTGCGTGGATGGCTACATTTTCTGATTTAATGTCATTGTTGTTATGCTTTTTCGTATTGCTTTTATCATTTTCAGAAATGGATGTGCTGAAATTTAAGCAGATTGCAGGCTCGATGAAATATGCGTTTGGGGTACAAAATCAGCTCGAAGTGAAAGATATCCCTAAAGGGACCTCGGTGATCGCCATGGACTTTCGTCCTGGTCGCCCAGAGCCAACGCCAATTGAAACCATTATGCAGCAAACCGTTGATATGACGCAAACTGAACTGGATTTTCAAAAAGGTGATGATTCCAAAGCGGGTGGCAATGAGCGAACATCTGGCCAGCAAACCGGTGGGCGTACGCCGCAAACCGATAATCGACCGGTTCCACAGACAACCCAAAGCACCACCGCTCAGAGCGAAGTTGCCAAACGTATCGCCGTGCAGCTTAAAACGGAGATTAAAGAAGGTGCTTTGGAAGTTGAATCACTCGGGCAGCAGATCGTTATTCGAGTACGAGAAAAAGGGTCTTTCCCATCTGGTTCGGCTTTTTTGCAGCCACAATTCCGGCCTATTATTCGTAAAGTTGCCGAAGTCATTAAAGATATTCCAGGGATTGTGACGGTTTCTGGCAATACCGATGACCAACCTGCTGACTCTGAGTTATATCGCTCGAATTGGGATCTCTCCGCGCAGCGAGCCGTGTCGGTGGCGCAAGTGATGATTCAAGTGAAAGGATTTGACCAAAATCGGTTAGTTGTTCGGGGATTGGCGGATACCGATCCGTTGGTGAAAAACGATACACCTGAACATCGCGCCCAAAATCGGCGGGTTGAAATCAGTATTATGCAAGGTAAACCCAAAGAATCCCGGCAGTTGCAAGTCACGCCGCTAAGCGATGACTAAGATTTAGGTGCATTGGCTAAAACGATTATTGATTGGTCAATGCACATACACATTCGACGTTAGGCAGTGTATAATCGGCGCGAATTTTTTAGCGCCGTAACCATCATGAAATTTATTATCAAACTATTCCCTGAAATTACCATTAAAAGCCGACCTGTCCGTCAGCGTTTTAGCAAAATGCTTCAAGGTAATATTCGCAACGTACTGCATCAAATTGATGAAAACATTCGGGTGAGTCGCGATTGGGACCATCTTGTTGTGACCAGCCGTGAACCTGACAAGCGTGATGCGTTAGTTGAAGCGTTAAAATGTACGCCGGGGATTCAGCATTTTCTGGAAGTGAGTAGTTTTGAGTTCACCGACTTGCACAACGCTTATGAGCTAACGCATCAGGTTTGGAAAGACAAACTTGCGGGTAAAACATTTTGTGTTCGCGTGCGCCGCGTGGGTGAACATGATTTTACCTCTGTCGAAGCAGAGCGTTATATCGGTGGCGGACTGAATCAGTTTACGGATGCAGCGGGGGTTAAACTTAAAAATCCAGATGTCACCGTGCGTCTTGAGATTGAAAATCAGCATCTGTATGTTGTGACGCAGCAGCATCAAGGGATTGGTGGTTTTCCCATTGCAACTCAGGAAAGTGTGTTGTCACTTATCTCTGGCGGCTTTGATTCCGGGGTTTCCAGTTATGATTTAATTCGTCGTGGCTCTCGCGTTCACTACTGTTTCTTCAATCTTGGGGGAGCTGCCCATGAGATTGGTGTGAAGCAGATGGCGCATTATTTATGGCAAAAATACGGCTCTTCACATCGAGTAAAATTTGTCACTATTGACTTTGAGCCAGTCGTTGCTGAGATCCTTACCAAAGTGGATGACTCTCAGATGGGCGTGGTGTTAAAACGCATGATGATGCGAGCAGCGGCTAAAGTGGCGCAGCACTACGATATTCCAGCTCTGGTAACAGGTGAAGCGGTCGGGCAGGTTTCCAGCCAGACGTTAACTAACTTGTCGATGATTGACAAAGTGACTGAAACGTTAATCATCCGCCCACTCATTGCTCGTGATAAGCAAGATATCATTGATACGGCTCGTCGTATTGGTACTGCCGATATTGCCGAGACGATGCCAGAATATTGCGGTGTTATCTCTCGCAAGCCAACCGTGAAAGCCATCGAGAGTAAACTACTTATCGAAGAAGCAAACTTTGATGCCAGCGTACTTGAGCGGGTCGTTGAGCAAGCTCGGATGATTGATATTCGTGATATCGGTCGGCAAAGTAGTGCGCAAGTGGTCGAAGTGGATACAGTTAATGAAGTATCTGCTGAACAGATTGTGATTGATATTCGATCCGATGAAGAAACTGAAAACAAACCGCTTGAAATAGATGGCGCGCAGATTTTACATATTCCATTTTTCAAATTGGGAACAAAATTCCCAGAATTGGAACAAGATAAACATTACTTGCTCTATTGCGAGCGCGGTGTAATGAGTAAATTACAGGCCTTGTACCTTAAAGAACAAGGCCACAGTAACGTTGGCGTTTATCGCAACCGCTAATCATCTATCCCTTTAATAGCATTGGCTCGGCGATTTGCCGAGCTAGCTCTTCACTACCGAATTGGGCAAGTAATTCCAGTGCAAGTTCAATAGCAGTTCCGGGTCCTCGACTGGTAATTACACGGTGTTTGTTATCAACAACAACGCGTTGCTCACTGCGATATTTTTCGTTTAAATCGGAAAAGAAATCTGGGTGACACGTTATTGTGGCTTGTGGGCAGATTTGGTGGGAATTTAATACCAATGCGGGCGCTGCACAAATTGCGGCCAGATATTTCGGCGGCTGATAAAACTCTTTAATAAATTCAATAAAGTCTGGTGTGTTACGCATAAACTCGCTTCCGCCAGCACCACCGGGTAGGACCAAAAGCTGGTAATCATCAACGCTCACATCAGCGAGCAGCTTGTCAGCAATGAGCGTTACACCTCGTGAGCAGGTTATTTCAAGCTCATCTCCCACACTCACTAAATCGACAATAAATTCGCCGCGGCGAAGTGTATCAACTAAACAAACTGTTTCTATCTCTTCGCTTCCTGGCGCTAGGGCGACCATGACATTAACCATCAGAACTCTCCTGTCGTTAGATTCTTAACAAGATGCGTATTAAATGGAACATCCAGATTATAACGTTTTGCCATCTCTAGCACATAACCAT
Organism: Celerinatantimonas sediminis; assembly: GCF_046054195.1. NCBI lineage: Bacteria > Pseudomonadati > Pseudomonadota > Gammaproteobacteria > Celerinatantimonadaceae > Celerinatantimonas > Celerinatantimonas sediminis. The sequence goes on along the minus strand of NZ_JBEQCS010000011.1, from coordinate 67,820 downwards.
TAATCATCTTAATTTCCGTTGGCCGGCGATGATAGACATCTTGTGCCATTGATGAATGGTTGCCAGCCGTACGTTTACAAACCTGTTGTACCAACTGTTCTATTTCTCCACAGCTTAATGGTATTTGACAAGCATTTGCAACCTGACTTATTTCATGACACAACTCGCGAATGACCGGTTGATAGCTAGGACTTAGCAGTTCGCCATTTAAGCACTGATCAATTGCTGTTAGCGGGTTAACAACACAGTTGATAGCCAATTTTCGCCACAGAGCAATCTCTATGTTGGGCTCAAAGACAACCTCTGGCAGAGCATTGTTAAGCTCATCAAGCCACGCAGGGGCTCGTTCTAAGTCGTTATTCTTAGGATATCGACCGACAGTGGTAATGCCGCAGCCTCGATGGGTAATCTGATTGTCTTGGCGTTCCACTCCATGGGTCGTTGTTCCTGCCCAGAGCAGGTTTTCAGGATAGTTGGTGAGAATTTGCTGCTGCGGCCCCATTCCATTGTGTAGCGAGAGTAGCTCACAATGTGGGGATAGGTCAATCGTTTGCAGAGCTTCGTGTACCTGATAACTCTTGGTGCAGATTAGCAAAATATCGCAATGTTCACTCGTTTGTTCAATGGGCAAATTGACTTGATACTGAGTTTGATCATCACGATAAGTTAGGTTGCGCTGTGTTTGGCTGTTGGCAAATTTTTTACTCATTACCAACGAAACCGGATATCCGGCATGAGCTAGATGCGCTGCATATAAACCGCCAATAGCTCCATCACCTAAAATTCCCCAACGCATCGTATTCTCCTAAATATTGTGTCCTAAGGATGAGAATAGCAGTTAAGCAATTGCAGTTGGTATTTGTTGTTGATTTATAGAAGATTTGTCACTTCCTTAACAATTATTCTTTGGTGTCAGTGGCTTTACGAATAACTCGGCATGGTGCTCCTAGCGCTAACATGCCCGCGGGTACATCTTTGGTAACCACACTGCCAGCTCCAATGACACATCCTTCTTTAAGCGTAACTCCCGGTAAAATAACACAATTACCGCCAATCCAGACGTTATCTTCAACGGTTATAGGCTCAGCAAAGCCAATGTGTTTGGCTCGTTCCTGCTTATCTAACGGATGGTGCGCGGTGTAAAAGCTGACATGAGGGCCAATAAAAACATGGCTACCAATTTTAACTTCGCAGCAATCAAGCACTGTCCAATCAAAATTAATAAATACGTGATCGCCAAATGAAATATTACAGCCGTAATCAATATGAATCGGTTTTTCGACATGGACATCTTCTCCCACTCGGCCACATAGTTGCCTGAGTAGTTCTTGGCGTTCTAGCTCATCCCGTGGACCTAGCTGATTGATTTTATCTACCAGATCTCTGGTTTTAAATCGAATTTCAACAAGCTCAGGGTCATTAATCCAATACCGTTCACCTTTGACCATGGCATCAAATGCTCGCATATTCATACGCCTTCAACTGCTAACAGAAAAATACATTATCAAAGCGTTCTAAGCGCTATGTCTATGGAGGTATGTGCTATCAAATAGGGTGAATTGGTTAGCGCTTGTCGTTTGTGACTGAGCTCGACAGGTTTAATCTGGCTAATAGCACGATAAGGATAAGAGCGGGAATGCCCAGTATTGCGGTAAAGGTGAAAAAATGATTGTAACCCATCCAGTTTACCAAATACCCAGAAAACCCTGCGATGAATTTAGGAAATAACAACATGATAGAACTGAGTAAAGCATATTGGGTTGCTGAAAATGCGACATTGGTTAAAGAGGATAAATAAGTAATAAACGCGGCGGTGGCTATCCCCGCGCCTAGGTTATCGGCACTTATGACAAGTGTCAGCAAGCCCAGTGATGCGGGTTGCGTTGCCATGTAACTGTAGAGCAAGTTCGTGCCAGCTGTGAGTAGTGCACCGATAAAGAGAATACGCATTGTTCCTAGTCGGTTGACCAAGATACCGCCAATGCCAGTGCCTAGTAGGGTCATAATGACACCAAAGACTTTGGTGATGCTCGCAACTTGCTCTTTGCTAAAACCCATATCGACGTAAAAAGCACTGGCCATGACGCCCATGACGACATCGGCAATCCGATAGACGCTGATAAGCGCTAAAATTAATACAGCCACCCAGCGATAGCGGCGCCAGAAATCAATAAATGGCTCACACAGAGCACTGTAGCTCCAAGCTAAGAACCCCGCGAGTCTAAGAGGCATGCCACGGCGGTGAAACTGACGAACGAGGGTGATGGACGTTAATCCGCGACGGGCCACATTAGGCTCTTTGGCGAAAAGGCAACTTAATATGCCAACGGCCATCAGTCCCGCCATACACAAATAGGTGAGCTGCCAAGCGTGAGCCTGATAACTTTGGGCGGAGCTAAATATAGCTGCCAACCATAAGGCGCCTGCGCCAGAGACGATCATCGCGAGGCGATAGCCCGTCATGTAAGCTGCGGCCATCGCCGCTTGCAGATGCTCGGGAGCCGACTCAATACGAAATGCATCAATGACAATGTCTTGGGTTGCAGCGCTAAATGAAACCACTAAAGCAAATAAACTCACCGCAATGAGTGAATTTTGTGGGTTGAGGGTGGACATGCCAACGAGGCCGATAACGATGCCCGTTTGAGCGAGCAACATCCAACTGCGGCGACGGCCTAAATGCTGACTGAGCCATGGTAATGGCAGACGATCCACCAAAGGAGACCAAAGCCACTTAAGGCCATAAAACAGTGTCACCCAGCTGATAAGCCCGATTTCAGCACGATTCACTCCCGCTTCTCTTAACCAGAATGAAAAAGTGCTGAAAACTAGCAAATAGGGCAGTCCTGATGAAAAGCCAAAGCTTAGCATCAGTAAAACTGGTCGCTGAGTGTACAGTTTTAAACTGTCTGTCCAGCTCTGCTTATTCGTTTGATCCATCAGACTTTAGGATCTTAATCGATTTGATCACCATTGGTTTAACTGGCACATCTTTCATGCCTAGTTTTTCATCAAAATGGGTGGGAGTTTGTGAAATATCCATGACAACATCAAGCCCTTTAGTGACTTGACCAAAAACGGCATAACCGGGTTGACCATCTTGATTATCTAAAAATGTATTGTCATGTACATTGATGTAAAACTGCCGAGTGGCTGAATCTGGGGCACTGGTGCGAGCCATCGCAATGGTGCCGGTAAGATTTGACAGACCATTATTGGATTCATTGGCAATGGGGGCAAACTCACTGAGCTTTTCTCCCTGTTTGTTAAATCCTCCGCCTTGAATCATAAAGTTTTTAATCACTCGATGAAAAATGCTGTCATCATAACTGCCATTTTTTACATATCTCAAAAAGTTTCGGCAAGTTAGAGGCGCTTTTTCACAATTCAGAGCAACATCAAAGTCGCCCTTAGTGGTTACAAACTGCACCGTTTGTGCTTGAACATTTAAACTGGCCAGCGCAAGGGCCAAAGTTAAATAGATAAGTTTCATGATTTATCCTGATCAAGCAATTTGTGGTCGGTTAATAGGCCAGTTAAAACAGCATTGAGTGTTTGATTTAACTGATTCTGCTGCTGACTAATATCAACTTTAAGACTTCCGGTGCTACGGCGACTCGCTGTATATTGGCGAACAACTTTGCGATGTTCTGATTTAAATGTCGCTTTTAAAATCACCTGATCGATAGCGACATAGCTGAGCGTTTTTTGCTCGGCTTGGCTTCTAAGCGCCACAATGTCGATAATCAAGTCGTTTGGCGCATCATCGCTTAAAGTGATGCCGCGATCTTTAAGGTTGGTTTCTACCGCTTTATAGATAGCTTGGCGAACATTATTGGCACTGGTGATAAGCTTGGCTTGCTCTTTACCTTCTTGATGAATCGAAAGTAAAAAACGCTGTGCACGAAGATCATTTACGCTCAAGTGCAAAGTCACCCCAGGCATTGCTCGCGCGCTTCCCGCTGAAGGATTTGGGTCTAAATAAATTTGAGTCGGCTCAGACTCCTTGCCTTGTTTTGATTTTTCTTTTGCTTTGCTCGTACTCGTTGGCTCTTTTTTATGAGTCGTTTCCTGTACTGGGGCACTGGAGTGACTTTGTCCGGGCATACTACAGCCTGATAACAGCAAACTGAAACCAGCAGCCATAATCCAAATGACGGAAATTTTTGACAAAGACATGAGAACCTCAAATATTATTTAGTTGCTATCAGGATAACAAATTTTGCATTGGAAGCGAGGATCTTCACCGTCTGGAAGCTATTTTTTAGCATTGACCAATAAGGTAAATGACGATTCGCTATCACGCAAAGTTGTCCTTTTGGAATTAAACAGCGTTTCGCATCTTTAAACATCGCTCTTGCGATGGCTGTTGAGATGGTTTGCTGCTGATGAAAAGGTGGATTACATAAAACCAGATCGGCAAATTCGTTTGGTTGTTGACTTAGACAGTGATCCGCTAAAACTTGATAGCGTGTTTGTTGGCCTGGATAGTTGCACTCAAGGTTTGTTTTGGTGCTTTCAACTGCCATTAATGATTCATCACAACTGGTAATCTGCGCTTGTGGCCATTGCTCAAGCGCTGCTAGGCTCAAAAGACCATTGCCACAGCCTAAATCGATAATCTGCTTAAATTCGCCTGTAGGTAAGTGTTCTAATAAAAAGCGAGTGCCAATATCGAGTTTGCCAAGGCAAAAAACATTAGCGTGATCGCTTAATTGCCAAGGGTAAGGCGCTGCTTGCCATTTTTTAGGATAAGGACTTGCTGTCGGTTTGTTACTCAGTTGAGTGAAAATCAAGCGAGCTTTGTATTTAGCCAAAGATGTTGAAAGAGGGCCTAAATAGCGCTCGATTAATTTAAAAACGCCTTTATTTAAATATTTGACCATTGCCGCAAGGATAATTGGTTGTCCTGGTTTGGCATGCTCAGAGATATTAGCCAGCTGATGTTCCAGATGCGATAGTGATTTTGGCACTTTCACCAACCAAACCTCACTGTGTTGTTGCACTGCGATACTCGAATGAGTAGCAATTGGGGCTAGTTGATTATCAGCACGGTTTGCTTGAACGCCTTGATGGGCAAGATAGGAGTCACTGTACCAAACTTGTGGGTAGTCACTAAGAGCACAACTGAGAGCACCAAAATCATCATTAAAAATACTGATCGTTTGTGATGGTTCAATGTGTTGGGTGACATGCTCAACCAGCAGCGTATCGGCACCATTGTACCCTTTAAGAGTGTCGTTGCGTTGCTTTGGGTAGCGTGAAATGTGAATGGTTGGGGTGAACTGTTGGTTATCGGTCTGGTGCATCAGGAGCGTCTAAAATTTTTTGCAAATTTTAGCTGAACCTGTTTGATAATGCGAATATAAAAAGCGTGGGAATAAGTAATGAAACAACTCAGTCTCAGTGAGGATCAACCACAGCGGATAGCGCTTAATCACGAAAGTTATCTTCTTATTTATCCAAATTGGTTGCAAGTGCCGTATCAAAGTCTTCATGACAGTATTGCTTGGCAACAACATAGTATTCGCATATTTGGCAGAGAAATTAACGAGCCTCGGTTATCTGCTTGGATTGGTGACCCGCAATGTTCATATCGCTACAGCCAACAGCTGCGTTTGCCAATGCCTTGGAGCGAGCCACTTAGTACTATTCGAGAACAGCTTAATCGCGAATTTGATACTCACTTTAATAGTGTGTTGGCCAATCTCTATCGTGATGGCAATGATGCGATGGGCTGGCATAGTGACGATGAAAAAGAATTAGTAAAAGATGCCTCCATTGCCTCACTGAGTGTGGGCTGTGAAAGACGTTTTTTATTACGCGAAAAGGGCTCTAAAGCTAAAGTTGGTGAATGGGCTTTGGGCCATGGCACTTTGCTCATTATGGCCGCAAAGACTCAGCAATATTATGAACACGCTATAGCTCGGACTAAAAAAGTCGTTGGTGAGCGCATCAATTTAACATTTCGGCAGATCAATATTTCTTCTACTGAGGTAGGGCTCATTCCTGACAAATAAGGGTTCTATATTTATAATGCATTCAATATTCATCTTTGGAGACATTTATGTCTGTTGCGCAACTTCTTGAAAATAAACTGCGTGAGCAATTTGCGATTAGCTACTTGCAGGTTGTAAATGAAAGTCATCGCCACCATGTGCCACGCGGTAGTGAAAGCCACTTTAAAGTGACACTTGTTTCAGAGGCTTTTGCAGACCAAAAATTAATTGCGCGTCATCGGTTAGTCAATGAATGTTTAAAAGAACTTCTTGAAGGGCCAATCCATGCGCTAGCGCTTCATACTTATACCAGTGAAGAGTGGCAAAAACGCCAAGAGCAAACTCCGCAAACACCAAATTGTGTGGGTGGAAAATAATCCTATTTACATCAACTGGACTATTCATTTAATCAGTCTAGACTTAGCAGGGATATCAATCGATTAGATTGTTAATAGGTTGATAGCTGTTTATTATTTAATCATTCTTGGAGTTTGTTAGCGTTAAAACGATAATATGCCCTTAAAATGAATGATTTATAATAGCCGAATGTTGATAATTGATGCTAACATAATGCGGTTTTATAAAAGGTTGTAAGCTAAGTATCGTAATAGCTAACGGCTGTCACGAATTTGTTACCAGCATTAAACAATCACTCATCTTCCGACTCAATTAACTGTGTAAGAGAGTATGATTTCAATAAAAAAAGGATTGGATGTACCAATCACTGGTGCTCCAAAGCAGCAGATTACGGATAAAGTCTCTTGTGCTCACGTTGCTGTTCTTGGCGAAGAATATGTCGGTATGCGTCCGACAATGAAAGTCAAAGTCGGCGATCAAGTTATCCAAGGCGACGTCTTATTTGAAGACAAAAAGAACCCCGGCATTATTTTTACAGCACCAGCTTCAGGAGAAATCGTTGCGATTAACCGTGGTGCCCGGCGTGTTTTACAATCGGTTGTGATTAAGAAAAATGAGCAACCTGGCAAAGACTTCGGTGCCATCACAATGGATCAGTTGGAATCAATTTCTCGGCAACAAATTGTCGATAAACTGGTTCAGTCTGGTCAGTGGAGTGCATTTAAAAGCCGTCCATTTAGCCATATTCCAGCCATTGATGCTAAGCCAGCTGCCATTTTTGTGACAGCAATGGATACCAATCCATTAGCGGCCGATGCAAAACCGATTATTGAGCGTAATGCGAAAGCCTATACCGATGGATTGCTCATTCTTAGTAAATTAACTGAGGGTGAAGTATTTGTCTGTAAAGGCGAGCAATCATTGCCATCGGCTAAGGCTGGCAATATTCGCGAAGAAACCTTTGTCGGCCCGCATCCGGCAGGTCTGGCAGGAACACATATTCACTTCTTAAAACCGGTGAGCCTCGCACGGCGAGTCTGGACGATTAATTATCAGGATGTGATTGCCTTCGGTAAATTGTTTACCACCGGTAAAATTGACGCCGAACGAGTCATTTCGCTAGCTGGCCCAGAGGTTAAAGAGCCGCGCTTAGTTATTACTGAGCTCGGAGCCGCTTTAGATGAAATATGCGAAGGTGAGCTTAAAAGTGAAGATGGCCCACTGCGTATTATCTCTGGCAGCGTTTTGTGCGGGATGACAGCCGAAGGACCTCATGCTTATTTAGGTCGCTATCACCATCAGGTGAGTGTGCTTAAAGAGGGCATCGATAAAGAATTCTTAGGTTGGGCTGTACCGGGAAGTAATAAATTCTCTTTAGCTCGCGTCTTTTCTTCGCATCTTAATCGCGCCAAAAAATTCGCAATGACCACCACAACCGGTGGTAGTGAAAGAGCGATGGTGCCGATTGGTTTATATGAACGGGTGATGCCGCTTGATATCTTAGCAACCATGTTGTTGCGTGATTTGCTAAGTGGCGATACTGATAGTGCTCAGCAACTCGGTTGTCTGGAACTTGAAGAAGAAGATTTGGCCTTATGTTCATTTGTTTGTCCGGGCAAGTACGAGTACGGTCCTGTGCTTCGCCAGTGTTTAGCCAAAATTGAAGCGGAGGGTTAAGCATGAGTCTGAAGCATTATCTTGAGAAAATTGAACCTAATTTCCTACCGGGTGGGAAATATGAAAAATGGTTTGCGTTGTATGAAGCAACGGCAACGTTTTTATATTCTCCTGGGACAGTTACCAAAGGCTTAACTCACGTTCGCGATAATCTTGATCTTAAACGAATGATGATTATCGTTTGGGCAGCGCTGCTTCCAGCATTGTTTTTTGGCATGTATAACGTTGGTGCTCAAGCAAACCATGCGATAGCCGCAGGGATGTCGCCTTTTGCCGATTGGCATACTTGGTTATTGAACCTATTTGGCGTTCCGATGGGAGCTAATGCTGGTTGGGTCGCTAATACGCTCTATGGCGCTTGCTTTGTTGTGCCAATTTATGCCGTTACTTTCATTGTTGGTGGTTTCTGGGAAGTTTTATTTTCAATGGTCAGAAATCACGAGGTGAATGAAGGTTTCTTTGTTACTTCGATTCTGTTCACGATGACATTACCTCCGACTATTCCTTTGTGGGAAGTCGCTTTAGGGGTCACATTCGGCGTTGTGATTGCTAAAGAAGTCTTTGGTGGCACCGGTAAAAACTTCCTTAACCCTGCTCTTGCTGGCCGCGCATTTTTGTTCTTCGCATATCCAATAAATATGTCGGGAGATGCTGTTTGGACAGCTGTTGATGGCTTTTCTGGTGCGACTTCGTTAAGCGTCGCCGCTAACGGTGGGGTATCTGCTCTGGCGCATGCAGGAATCACTTGGCAAGATGCATTTTTTGGCTTCATGCAAGGTTCTGTAGGGGAAACATCTACGTTCTTGTTGCTGCTTGGTGGCTTGGTCATTATGTATACGCGAATCGCTTCATGGCGAATCGTGCTTGGGGTCATTATTGGCATGACGGCCATTAGTACAATGTTTAATCTTATCGGTTCAACTACTAACTATATGTTTGCAGTTCCAGCATATTGGCATTTGGTCATGGGCGGATTTGCTTTAGGCATGTTCTTTATGGCAACAGATCCGGTTTCGGCATCCTTTACGAACAAAGGACGTTGGTGGTATGGCATTTTAATTGGTGCCATGGTGGTCTTTATTCGAGTTGTTAACCCTGCCTTCCCTGAAGGGATGATGCTGGCGATTCTGTTCTCGAACCTATTTGCACCACTGTTTGACCATTTCGTTGTTCAGGCCAATATTAAGCGGAGGATGGCACGTAATGTCGGGTAATGACTCACTAGGAAAAACACTTTCAGTTGTGATTGGTATTAGCCTGATCTGTTCGATTGTGGTCTCAGGAGCTGCAGTTGGGCTCAAAGGAATGCAGGATCACAATAAAAAGGTCAATAAACAGACCAATATTTTGCAGGTTTCAGGTGTTGATTATAAAGGTAAATCAATCACTGATGTGTATGACAAACGGATTGAACCGAAAGTTGTTAACCTCAACACCGGCGAATATGTTCCGACCAGTAAAATTAATCCGGTGACGTTTGATCAACGTGCAGCAGCTGAAGAGCCATCAATGAGCATGGCTTTAAGCCAGGATCAAGATGGCGCAGGGATTAAACGTCGTTCAAATTATGCGACTGTTTATTTAGTGCATGATGATAATGGCAAACTCGATCGGGTAATTTTACCAATTCATGGGCGCGGTTTGTGGTCAATGATGTATGCTTTCTTAGCTGTAGCACCTGATGGCAATACAGTTAAAGGCATTATCTATTATGAACAAGGCGAAACTCCAGGACTTGGTGCGCAGGTTGAAAATCCTGGGTGGCGAGCTGAGTTTCCGGGTAAAAAGCTCTATGATGCTAATTACAAGCCTGCTTTAACCTTGATTAAAGGTGGCGCAAATCCAAATGCACCGTCGCAGGTCGATGCACTTGCGGGGGCGACGTTGACCAGTAATGGTGTCAGAAATACTCTGAAATTCTGGCTAGGCTCTTTGGGTTACTCCAAATATCTGGCCAAATTACGTCAAGGAGAACTGAACAATGGCTAATGCAAAAGAAACCAAAAAGATTCTCTTTGGACCGATTATTGCTAATAACCCGATTACCTTGCAGGTGTTGGGGGTTTGTTCGGCTTTGGCTGTGACCAGTAAAATGCAAAATGCCTTTGTGATGGCAGTTGCATTGACTGTTGTAACAGCATTTTCGAACTTATTTATTTCAATGATTCGTAATCATATCCCATCTAGTGTGCGAATTATTGTGCAGATGGCAATTATTGCTTCGTTAGTTATCGTAGTAGACCAGATTTTACGGGCGGTGGCTTATGATGTGTCCAAACAGTTATCCGTTTATGTTGGTTTGATTATTACCAACTGTATCGTGATGGGACGAGCTGAAGCATATGCGATGAAAAGTCCGCCATGGGACAGTTTCCTTGATGGGATTGGTAATGGTTTAGGCTATGGCGCAATCTTAATGGTGGTCAGCTTCATTCGTGAATTATTAGGGTCAGGTTCTATTTTTGGCTTTAAAATTCTGCCATTGATTTCACAGGGCGGATGGTATCACCCGAACGGCTTGTTATTGCTCCCAGCGAGTGCCTTCTTCGTGATTGGCTTACTGATCTGGGCGATGCGAACCTGGCATCCCGAACAGCAGGAACCCAAGGAGTAATAAACAATGGAACATTTAATCAGTATTTTCGTTAAATCAGTGTTCATTGAAAACATGGCACTGTCGTTTCTGTTGGGGATGTGTACATTTCTGGCTGTATCGAAAAAAGTTAAAACTGCACTGGGTTTAGGGATTGCAGTGACTGTGGTGTTGGGGATCTCTGTTCCAGCTAACCAAGTCATCTATTTTCACCTGTTAGCGCCTGGTGCATTGGCGTGGGCTGGATTGCCTAATGTCGATTTGAGCTTCTTAGGGTTCATCACATTCATCGGCGTGATTGCAGCGTTGGTTCAGATTCTAGAAATGATTCTAGACCGTTATGTTCCAGCACTTTATAACGCACTGGGTATCTACCTGCCTCTGATTACTGTGAACTGTGCAATTTTTGGTGGTGTGTCATTTATGGTTCAACGCCAATACGATTTTGTTGAATCAGTGGTTTATGGCTTTGGTAGTGGCTTCGGTTGGTTGTTAGCAATCGTTGCTTTGGCCGGTATCCGTGAAAAAATGAAGTATTCTGATGTACCAGCTGGTTTGCGTGGCTTGGGGATTACATTCCTGACTGCGGGTCTTATGGCCATGAGTTTTATGTCATTCTCTGGTGTCCAGCTTTAGTTTTAACAAACAAGGATTGAGTCGATGGAAATTGTTCTCGGCGTAGCGATGTTTACCTTGATCGTTCTCGTGCTGGTGGTCCTTATTTTATTCGCCAAATCGAAACTGGTCAGTACAGGTGACGTCAAAATTGAAATTAATGACGATCCAGACAAAATGGTCATTGCCCACCCTGGTACTAAGTTGCTAGGTGCGTTGGCCAATTCAGGTATCTTCGTTTCATCAGCATGTGGTGGTGGCGGTTCCTGTGGTCAGTGTCGTGTTGTCATTAAAGAAGGTGGCGGTGATATTCTGCCAACGGAGCTTGATCATATTAGCAAACGCGAAGCTCGCAAAGGATGCCGCTTGTCTTGTCAGGTAGCGGTTAAAAATGACCTTAAAATTGAGCTACCAGAAGAAGTGTTCGGTATCAAAAAATGGGAATGTGAAGTCATTTCTAATGAAAACCGCGCCACTTTTATTAAAGAGCTAAAACTGCAAATTCCTGATGGTGAAAGCGTCCCATTTAGAGCAGGTGGCTATATTCAAATTGAAGCGCCAGCTTATGATATCGCATTTAAAGATTTCGATATCCCTGAGCGTTTTCGAGATGATTGGGAGCGTTTTAACTTCTTTGATCTAAAAGCTAAAACAGAAGATGAAACAATTCGTGCGTATTCAATGGCTAACTATCCTTTAGAAGAAGGGATTATTATGCTGAACGTGCGTATTGCGACTCCGCCACCAAGAAATCCACATGTGCCACCAGGGCGCATGTCATCTTACATCTTTAGCTTGAAACCAGGCGATAAAGTGACCATTAGTGGCCCATTTGGTGAGTTCTTCGCTAAAGATACCGATGCAGAAATGGTATTTATTGGCGGTGGGGCAGGTATGGCGCCAATGCGTAGTCATATCTTCGACCAACTGCGCCGGTTACATACCAAACGTAAAGTTAGTTTCTGGTATGGCGCTCGTTCAAAACGTGAAATGTTCTATGTTGAAGACTTTGATGAGCTTCAAGAAGAGAACGATAACTTTGAATGGCATGTGGCGTTATCGGATCCAATTCCAGAAGATAACTGGACTGGTAAAACAGGCTTTATTCATAACGTGCTTTATGAAAATTATCTCAAAGATCATGAAGCGCCTGAAGACTGTGAATACTACATGTGTGGTCCGCCAGTGATGAATGCGGCAGTCATTAAGATGTTGCATGATTTAGGTGTTGAAGATGAGAATATTCTTCTCGATGACTTCGGTGGCTAACTTATAGCAACTAATGAATAGCCAGTGACCTGCAGTAATCTGCGTAAAATGTCACTGGCTTTTTTGTATGTGTTTAAGCTGATATTTGCATCTGTCAGGCAGATTGGCGAAAATAAAGGTATCGTCTTGATGAATATTTCATCAGGCAAATTTTTAGTGGTGAATATATGACGTATTTTCTGATCACATTCGCTGTTTTTCTGGTGATCATCGCGGCCATGTCCGTTGGCTATATTATTCAGCGCAAAACTATCTCAGGCAGTTGTGGGGGAATTGCAGCTTTAGGGTTGGAAAAGGTTTGTGATTGTCCTGAGCCATGTGAAAAGCGCAAAGCCAAAATGGCCAAAGAAAAGCGCCTTGCGCAAATTAGAGAAGAAAACCGCATCATCTAAATGGTGACTTTTTACCCATAACTGCTAAAATAGCTGTATATCCATACAGCTATTTTTTTATGCGTAAAATTATCCACGTCGATATGGACTGCTTTTATGCAGCAGTTGAGATGCGAGACAATCCGGCTCTTAAAGAGGTGCCAATTGCAATTGGTGGCTCCAGAGAAACGCGTGGAGTGATTGCTACGTGTAATTATCCTGCACGCCGTTATGGTATCCATTCTGCAATGCCAACTGCTCAGGCCTTAAAATTATGTCCTCATTTGGTTTTAGTTCGAGGCCGGATGGCTCTATATAAAGAGGTTTCTGCACAAATCCGTGAGATCTTTCTCTCTTTTACGCCTTTGGTTGAGCCTCTCTCGCTAGATGAAGCTTATTTAGATGTCACCGATGTTTCATTGTGCCAAGGCAGCGCCACATTAATGGCTGAAGAAATTCGTCGGCAAATATTGGCTAAGACTGCATTAACCGCATCAGCTGGTGTCGCGCCAAATAAATTTCTGGCCAAAATCGCATCAGAGGAAAACAAGCCCGATGGTTTATTTGTAATTGCTCCTGAGCAAGCAAGCCGCTTTGCTCGAGACGTGCAATTAAATAAAATTCCAGGGGTTGGTCCTCGTACTTGGCAACGCTTGCAAGAGTTTGGCTTATTTACCGGTGCCGATGTTTTGGCACATAGTCCTGAACAACTTAGCCAGTGGTTTGGTAAGTTTGGCCCAATTTTACATCAGCGTAGCCAAGGGATTGATGAGCGCAGTGTTGAGCCGACCCGCATTCGAAAATCAATCGGCGTTGAACATACTTATCCCAGTGATTTTGCAACCGCTAGTCAGTGTTTACAGGCGCTGCTTGCTCAGTTACCAGAGCTTAAAGCTCGCCTTGGTAAGCGCAGTTTTAATGGTGTGCAGGTTAAATTGAAGTTTACAGATTTTACCCAAACTACCGTTGCTTGTCGCAGTAGTGATTTGTATGTCAGCGAATTGCAAGCACTTATAGCAAAGGCCTATCAGCGAGGGCGAGGCAAAAAAGTGCGATTAGTTGGATTATCAGTCTCTTTATGTGATGAAAAACATCAGCAGCTCAGCTTGAGCTTTGATCATTAAAAAGAGGGCATCAAGCCCTCTGTCGTTACCAAGCAAAACAATTAGGCATCTTTTTGCGGTATGTTTTTCAATGTCGCCAGTAGTAACTGCCAGTATTTTTCGACAGTGACAATTTCGACTTTTTCATCTGGTGAGTGTGGAAATTTAATCGTTGGTCCAAAAGAAACCATATCCCAGTGAGGATAGGATGTTTTGAACAAACCACATTCAAGTCCTGCGTGAATCACCATAATATTTGGCAGTTCACCATAGAGATTTGAATAAACATCCCGCACTACTTTCATAATTGGCGAGTTCGCATCAGGTTTCCAGCCAGGGTAACCACCGGTGGAATAAATATCAGCTTGTGCCAGAGTAAATAGGGAAGCTAAGACATCTTCAACATGACGACGGTGGCTATCAACTAAAGAGCGGACTAAAAAGTTAATTTTAATCAGACCATCTTCAGTTGTTTCAACAACCCCCATATTAAGAGAAGTTTCAACCACTCCTTTGATCTCATGGCTCATGCTGATGACGCCGTTCGGGCATGCATTGAGTGCCTGAATGAAGCGATTGGCAAAATCTGGTGCAAAGACTTGTTGCACCGCTTCACCGGTTTCAACGCCAATCGTCAGATTGGTTTCAATGGCACCCAGTTCACTTTCTAAAGTTGCCTGGAAGGTATCGATAAATTCTTCCAGCTCACTTAGCTTATCGTTGCCAAGTACAATTGTGCAATGTGCTTCACGAGGAATAGCATTACGCAGGTTCCCACCATTAAAGCTCTCTAGTGAATATTCACTGTGTTTGGCAAGTTCGCTGAGTAACCGTGCTAATAACTTATTCGCGTTGGCGCGACCCGTGTGAATATCTGCACCTGAATGGCCACCTTTAAGGCCTTTAATGCTAATCGTAATTGCTTGACCTGCTGGTGCGTCTTGATAATCGATGGCAAATTTGACGTGAGTGTCACCGCCACCGGCACATCCCATATAAATTTCACCTTCGGTTTCAGAATCGGTGTTGATTAATATTTCACCATCTAACCAACCGGGTTTTAATCCAAATGCGCCATCCATGCCAGCTTCTTCGGTCATGGTTAACAGGGCTTCAAGTGGACCATGGGCAATATGTTCGGCATCAAAAACAGCTAGAATACTTGCTAAACCAATACCGTTATCAGAGCCAAGTGTGGTTCCTTTGGCTTTGACCCATTCGCCATCCACATAGGCTTCAATTGGATCTTTGGCAAAATCGTGTTTGGTGTCGGAATTTGCCTGCGGAACCATATCAAGGTGTGCTTGTAAAATAGCTGCTTTGCGATTTTCCATGCCTTTGGTTGCTGCTTTACGCAGGAAAATGTTACCCGTTTCATCGCGTTTTGCTTCAAGGCCTTTTTCTTTTGCCCAATTCATAATCCATTCGGCTAATGCTTGTTCATGGTATGAAGGATGAGGAATGGAGCAAATTTTCTCAAAAAACTGCCATAGGGGCTGAGGGTTAAGTTCGCTAAGCTTTGTCAAAATAGACCTCTTGATCGATGTTAGATTGCACTGATTCTAACGTCTTTTGCTATGGATGACACTAGGCAGTGGTGATTTTGCTCACGAGGATTCAACTGTATAAAAATGCTTAGTCAACGAATCTCTAAAGTTTCAAGAGTTAACATAGATTTACTGTTATTTAACACGCTGAAAACAACGTTTTTATCAATATAGAAGAAACGGGCGTAATTGATTTGCATAAATAATATACAAAACGATTTAAAACCAGTAATAATGCCTTTACAGCGCTATTTTTAAGGGCCAAAAACTTCAGGGAATCGTTGAATCAGCTCTAGTCAACCTATACGATGGGATTTATAATACCGCGCTTTATATCCCCCTCTTTCTGCCGGTGGTCGGAGTGCCGCCATAACGGTCTAATAATAGGAATAGGAATATGTTAGAAAAATTATTTAAACTTCGTGAGCACAATACTAACGTGCGTACCGAAGTGATCGCCGGGTTAACAACGTTTTTGACGATGGCATACATCATTTTCGTTAACCCATCTGTCCTGAAGGACGCAGGAATGGATCAGGGCTCTGTATTTGTAGCCACCTGTTTAGCCGCAGCAGCTGGTAGCTTCATTATGGGTTTCTGGGCTAATTATCCTATCGCACTGGCACCTGGTATGGGGCTAAACGCGTTCTTTACTTATACTGTTGTCCTTCACATGCACTATAGCTGGAACGTTGCATTAGGCGCAGTTTTCTTATCAGGATGTATTTTCATCGCTCTGAGTCTATTTAAGATTCGAGAATGGGTGATTAACTCAATTCCGCAGAGTTTACGCTTAGGTATCGCTGCTGGGATTGGTTTGTTCCTCGGCTTTATTGCGCTAAAAAATGCCGGCATTGTGGTTAATAACGATGCAACTTTAGTTGGCATGAGCAGTTTAAAAAGCCCTGAAACACTGCTGGCTGCACTCGGCTTTTTCATCATCATCGCGCTTGATGCTCTGAAAATTAAAGGCAGTGTGTTGATCTCTATTTTAGCGATTTCAGTGATCTCATTGTGTTTTGGCATGGTTCAATACCACGGCATTATTTCTGCTCCACCAAGTATTGATAAAACATTCTTGCAGCTGGATATTGCTGGTGCATTTAAAGTATCAATGATCAGTGTGATTTTTGCGTTCCTATTCGTTGATTTGTTTGACACTGCGGGTACTTTAATGGCGGTAGCTCAGCGCGGGAATCTTTTGGATGCAAAAGGTAACTTGCCTCGCTTGAACAAAGCTCTATTAGCTGATTCATCTGCAACTGTTATTGGTACTATCTTTGGTACTTCAAGTACAACTAGCTATATTGAAAGTGGCTCTGGTGTTGAAGCTGGTGGTCGTACTGGTTTAACAGCAGTCGTCGTTGGCTTCTTGTTCATTCTGGCATTATTGTTCTCACCTTTGGCTGAGATGATTCCAGAATACGCAACAGCTGGCGCATTGTTTTATGTTTGTGTGCTGATGGTTTCTAGCCTGTCTCACATTGAGTGGAACGATTTAACAGAAGCGGCTCCTGCAGTTATTGCTGCGATTATGATGCCTCTTGCTTATTCTATCGCTGATGGGATTGCACTTGGTTTTATCTCTTACGCGGTGATCAAACTGCTCAGTGGCCGTTATAAACAAGTTTCTATAAGCGTTTGGTGTTTAGCGGTGATCTTCATCGTTAAATTCGCATTCGGTTAACGCAAAGCAAAAGGTAAGTAAATCTGGGGTCTTTATGACAGATAAATTTCACGTCTCGTGGGAGACGATGCAACGAGACGTAAGAACATTGGCTAAACGGTTGATGCCTGCTACACAGTGGACTGGCATTATTGCTGTGAGTCGCGGTGGGCTTGCACCTGCATCAGTTTTGGCTCGAGAACTGGGAATTCGTTATGTAGATACGGTGTGTATCTCTAGTTACGATCACGATAATCAACGTGACCTGAAAGTTCTTAAAAAAGCTGAAACAGATGGTGAAGGCTTTATTGTTATCGATGATTTAGTGGATACAGGCGGTACTGCTCAAGCAATTCGTCAAATGTACCCTAAAGCGCACTTCGTAACAGTTTACGCTAAACCACAAGGCAAACCCTTAGTCGATGATTTTGTCAGAGAAGTACCTCAGGGCACATGGATTGAGCAGCCTTGGGATATGGCAGAAATTTATGTGAAACCTATTTGTGAGCAAGAATAGGTAAACATTTATTAAGTGTTAAGCTAATAAAGCCATAGCATTGCTATGGCTTTATTGTATCTGTAATTGCCCCGATGTTAGAATAAGCGCTCCTTAGGCGACATTCTGAATATGAGCTATTCTTGGGCTCACATCCATTCAAGGAGGCTTTGTGCTGACACGCTCAGAGCAGTTGTTTCAACAGCAACGCACCGTGGCCGAAACATCCACGCTAGCTAATTCTGCCTTTATTAAAAATATCCATAGCCAACCTAAAAATTTACTGCGAACACATCAAGAACAAAGTCATTGGTATCGAATGATATTGCGCTATGGGTGGTCATTTATGGGACTGTCGGCACTCGATATTGGCGCCATAATGGCGAATATTGCCAGTGCAACCGCACCACGTAGTAATTACCTGCTCGATACCGTGGTTGGCTACCGCCCAGGCTGCTGGTGTTATGAATGGCTGCGCCATAGTGTTAGTTTGGCCTCCAAAGAGCAGTTTTTACCTGCCGCTATGGCAGCTTGCATCGCTGACTATCCGCATCTTCGCCATGATCCATTAGGGGTAAAAGCTCATCCGCTCATGAATAGCTATTATAAAAAAGCGATGAATTTGCGAGATGATGTCGAAAAATTTGAGCAGATTAACATTGAGATTGCAGGCAAAGTTGCGCGAGGCTACCTACATTTACCAACCACGGAGCAGTCTGTTCCCTTGGTGATTGTGCTAGCCGACTGGTCACAACTTTATCCCGAGTGGTTCGCATTGTATCGTGAAGGGTTAGCAAAAGCGGGCATCGCAATGCTGGTGATTGAATTTTTTGGCTCTCATGGGTTAAGTGATTTTGCTTGGCAACAACATTCGGTAAAAGTTTATCAGCGCTTTTTAGAGGCAATGATTGATTCACCATACATTCTAAGTACCCATATAGCATTGCTTGGTTATCGCTTCAGTGTCCCGACTGCTGTTAAACTGGCACAGTTAAATTGTGAAAAAATACATAATGTTATATGTCTTGAGCCAGCTGTTTCTAGCCTTTTTTCTCAAGTTGAAAGCAATCGGCAATTACCACAGATGTTTCGCGATGGATTAGCGAGCTTTTTAGGCTCAGATAGCAGTCAGTGGCCATATGTAGCAGCCCAACTACAGCCGTTTTCACTTAAAGCTCAAGGATTGCTTAAGCGTCGCAGTTGGCCCGGGCAGCTATTAGTGATTTATCATCAATCCAGTTTGCTGGCCAATAAAGATGATATTAAAGAGCTGTCATTAATGGCCGATACAAGTGAACAGGTCGTATTAAAAGGTCCGGATTTTAGTGATCAGCCAGTGAAAGTGGCAGGAAAAGTCGTCCATTGGTTGAAAAATCAATTGAGCTATGGGTAAATAGAAATTCGGGGAATCAAATTCAGCACAGGATGGATATATGAGCACGAGTTGGCCTTCTCATGGAAGATTAATTAGCCGTTTCAATTCTCTTGGCCCTTATCTAAGAAAACCGCTAAGCAGTGAAGAAGAATATTTTTTTGATTGTTTAAGTGAATGCGCTAATACTCGCCTTGAACCGGAAAAACGCGAGTTTTATGGTTGGTGGCTGACTTTAGGTGTCACCGAGCAAGGTTGTTTTGAATATCAATACTGGTATGGTTTTTTTGACCAGCAAGGGCAATGGAGTGAACGCGCGATTCCAGATAAATATAGTGAGTCAGTTAAGAAGACTCTGCTGGATTTCTACGCTAAATTAGCACAAGAAACTAAAAAATTGGAAATTGAGCTTCATCCTTCGCCGAGTCTTGATGCCAGTCAGGTTCTCGCAGCTTAAGGTATAAAAATTTATTACAAAGCGCTGTAAATACAGCGCTTGAATCCGGTACACTAGCTCCCTTCGTTATTTTTAAGTCGTTATTTTCATGTCCAAAGAAACCATTGTTGTCAAATTGGGAACCAGTGTCCTAACTGGAGGAAAAACTCGCTTAGACAGGGCTCACATGATTGAGTTGGTGCGTCAGTGTGCGCATTTGCATCAGCAGGGCCATCGTGTCGTATTGGTCTCCTCTGGTGCGATTGCCGCTGGTCGTGAACTTCTCAAACTAGGGCATGCTAAGTTAAGTATCAGTGAAAAGCAGATGCTGGCAGCAGTGGGACAGAGCCGCTTAATTCGGGTCTGGGAAAATCTTTTTGATCTCTATGAGCTTAAAGTCGGCCAATTGTTATTAACGCGAGCTGATTTAGAGGATAGAGAACGTTATCTTAATGCACGCGATGCGCTCCAAGCGGTACTCGAACATGGCATTATTCCTATTATTAATGAGAATGATGCTGTTGCAACCAATGAAATTAAAGTGGGCGATAACGATAACTTATCAGCAAGGGTTGCCATGCTCGCCGATGCCGATCAATTACTGTTGCTAACCGACCAGCGTGGCTTATTTACCGCTGACCCTCGTAAACACCCTGATGCTCAGTTGATTAAAGAGGTGAAGGTTATTGATGATACCTTGCGCCAGTTAGCGGGCGATAGCGTCAGTGGTTTAGGCACAGGTGGCATGTATACTAAATTACAGGCAGCTGATATTGCGCGCCGAGCTGGCATTAATGTTACGATTGCTGCTGGGCGAGCTGAATTGGTTATTGAGCGCGTGATTAATGGTGAAGAGGTCGGAACACGTTTTCCTGGTTTAGTAAATCCACTAGAGCATCGTAAACAGTGGATCTTGGCAGGCCCTCCTGCTCAGGGCAAAATAACTATCGATGAAGGCGCTTGTCGGGCTGTTTTAGAGCGCGGTTCAAGTTTGTTACCCAAAGGTATTAAAGAAGTCTCCGGTGATTTTCCAAGGGGCGCGGTGTTAAATATCTATAATCCTGAGCAGCAGTTAATTGCTCGTGGACTGAGTCGTTACAAAGCTGAAGATCTTCGTGTATTACAAGGGCATCATTCTGAGCAAATTGAGTCTTTGTTAGGTTATCAGTATGGCGATGTAGCGGTTCATCGCGATGATCTGGTTGTGACACAGCTGGCAAATGATGGAGATATATTTAAATGAATTTAGAAGCAATGGGTCAGAGGGCCAAAGTCGCTGCCAGTGTATTGATGAAACTTGGCAATCAGCAGAAAAACCAAGTGTTAATGCAGATTTCTGATGCGCTTAAAGCCAATGCTGAGAAAATTGTTAGTGCTAATCAGCAAGATTTAGACAATGCTCGCACGCAGGGCATGAGTGATGCGATGCTTGATCGCTTGGCGCTTAATGAAGCGCGATTGATGGCAATTGCTGAAGATGTTTGCCATGTTACTCAGCTTGCTGATCCTGTTGGTAGCGAACTTGAAAGCCGGGTTTTAGATAATGGCATGCGCTTAAGTCGTCGCCGCGTTCCGCTTGGCGTTGTCGGCGTGATTTATGAAGCGCGGCCGAATGTGACGATTGATATTGCATCGTTGTGTCTTAAAACAGGAAATGCGGCGATTTTGCGTGGCGGTAAAGAGACACTACGCACGAATTTGGTGATTGTTGAGGTGATTCAGCAAGCACTCGCTCAGGCTCAGTTACCTAAAGAATGTATTCAATATATTGATGATCCTGCTCGTGAACGGGTTAGTGAATTTTTGCGCATGGATAAATATGTCGACATGATTATCCCCCGAGGTGGCGAAGGTTTACATCGAATGTGTCGCGAAAATAGCACTATTCCAGTCATTATTGGCGGGTTTGGAATTAGTCACATTTTTGTTGATGCAAGTGCTAATCAGCAAAAATCGCTGGATGTGATTGAAAATTCAAAAACTTCTCGACCATCGACCTGTAACTCTCTAGATACGTTGTTAGTCGATGCGGCCATTGCGCCTGAGTTTTTGCCAAAACTGGCGCAGCGGATGAATCAAGCTGGTGTGCAATTAGTGGCAGAAGCTAAAGCGTTGGAATTTTTGCAAAGCGCAAAAGGCGTGCGTAAAGCCGATGAACAAAGTGATTTTGATACCGAATGGCTATCTTTGGTTTTATCGGTCAAAGTCATTGCGGATATTGATGAAGCGCTAAACCATATGCGAGAACATAACGCGAGCCATTCCGATGCTATTTTAACTGAGTCACTTAATCATGCGCAGCGCTTTATGAATGAGGTGGACTCGGCAGCTGTTTATGTGAACGCATCGACTCGCTTTACCGATGGTGGTCAGTTTGGTTTAGGGGCTGAAGTGGCCGTGTCGACCCAAAAACTGCATGCTCGCGGGCCAATGGGACTTGATGCACTAACTAGCTATAAATGGATTGGGGTAGGGGATTATCTCATTCGAAATTAGCGATAACTTCTCTCTTATTTATTGAAAAGCCATGGTTAAAGCCATGGCTTTTTTGCTTGATGGCTCATTCATTAGCCTTATTTACTTTCATTTTATCTTATTGCTCCTAGTTTTTTTAAACCCATTTTTATCTTTTAATCCAATGCATTACTTGCGTGTTATTCGAAAATTTATTCATTTGTTGTGTCGTTTATTAACATTTGGCCATTTTTTGCATAACCCTTGTCTATACTTCGTTTCAGCGTTTACTGAAAAGAAATGGCAAAGGAGCCGTTATGGTACGGATAAAAACATGTCTGTCTTCTATATTGGCCGCAGGCATACTGATTGCTTCATCACAGGCTTGGGCGCAGACAGTAAAAGTAGGAATGTCAGCAGCCTTGACTGGACCTGCTCAAGCGTTAGGTAATGGTGTAAAAAACGGGATAGAAAGCTATTTTAAATATGTTAACGATAATGGCGGGGTCAATGGTAATAAGTTAGAGCTGATTGCATTAGACGATGGTTATGAACCAGCGAAAGCTGCACCTAACATGGATAAACTCATTAGTGATGGTGTGATTGCTGTATTAGGTAATGTGGGCACACCCACTGCAATTGTTACTGTTCCGATTGCTAACGCGAGTAAAACCTTGTTATTTGGCGCATACACTGGCGCAGGTGTATTACGCAAAGATCCCCCTGATCGCTATGTGATTAATTACCGCGCAAGTTATGCCGAAGAAACCGGCGCGATGGTTAAAAACTTATTAGCTTCTGGCATTAAACCTGAAGAAATCGCTTTCTTTACCCAGAATGATGGTTATGGAGATGCCGGATTTAATGGCGCTGTTGCAGCCCTTAAAGCGGCCGGATTTAGTAATGTTGATTTCTTGGCGCATGGCCGTTATACCCGCAACACGACCAATGTCGAGCAGGCTTTGAGCACTATTCTAGATGCTCAAGTTGAGCCTAAAGCCATTATTATGGTTGGAGCATACGCGCCGTGTGCTGAGTTTATTCGTGAAGCTCGCAAAGATTTTGCTGATGTGAAATTTTTGAACGTTTCATTCGTTGGCAGTGCACCACTGTTAAAAGCATTAGGCAATGATGCTGAGGGCGTTATCGTTACTCAGGTGGTGCCTGATGTAACCTCCGAGTTACCAGGCGTTGTTGAATATCGTAAAAATCTTCAAGTCTATAATAGTGATTTACAGCCTGACTTTGTTTCTCTTGAAGGTTATTTAGTTGCCAAAATTTTTGTCGAAGGTCTAAAAGCTGCGCCATCTATGACCCGCGAAGGTGTTATTGATGGTCTAGAGAGCTTAAAAAATCTAGATATCGGCATCGGCGTTCCTATCACATATAGCAGCACACAGCATCAAGCTAGCCATATGGTTTGGCCAACAGTTATTAAAAATGGCAAGTATGAACCATTGGATTGGTCTCAGATGAAATAGCGGTTAAGTCATCCCCTTAGGGGGATGACTTCAATTAGCTGCCATGCAGCCAGCTTAATTTGAAGGTTCAAGGAATGTCTATGTTTCGGTTTTCAATTCGTCATCTATTATTGATGTTGTCGGCGGGAGCATTATTATCTGTGCTCATTGTCGCCGGGATGATGCTTTGGTTAGGTGATGTGGCAGGCTCTTTAACTCAATCAGTGACAAGCCACTCAAAGCAGACTGAACAGTTAATGAATATAGGGCAAAGTACCTCACAGAAATTAGCCCAAACCTTAAAGATAACCGTTGCCGATACCATTAGTGCCCTTGGCGCTAAACCTGCTGAACAAGTGCAGCTTAATCGCGAAGAGTCCAGCGCGATGAATCCTAAACTCATCCAGATTTCGGAGGAGTTTTCTACAAAACAGACGCAACTTTATAATGCGAAGTTAGCGCTTTTAAATAACTCAATAGCGATTAATAAACTTTCAACAGAAATTGCTAGCCATGTTGGAACGATTCAAAAAGAAGCTAATTCGTTACTCGGTAAAGTATCACTGCAAAATAAACGATTGAAAAGACGACTGCAGCGAGCCGCAAAAAAATTATCATCAACATCTGCCTCTGAAGATTGGCAAAAAGTAACGGATAACATGCTTGATTATATTGAAGGCGATAGAGATAGAATTACCTCAGCCGCACGGATTCTTACTGAGTCCTCGGTGCGTTTGGGAAATGCCGCATATGCGTTACAAATAGCTAAAACAAAAGCTGAGTTGATAAGTTTAGAAAAAAATACGGGGCTACCTTTATTAGAGCTTATTGATAAACAGTTGCGAACTCTCGCTGACAGCGCTGCTAATGACACGACACTTAAAGAATCTGTCACTGTTCTAGAAGATGAAAAAAAACAGATTGAATCACTATTGTTTGCACCTGAAAATTCTATTTTAGCGACTCGCCAAGCGAGTCTTGCATTGCAATTACAGTTAAATAACCAAAGTCTTGAAATTTTCAATCTGGCCAATCAGATGCGCTCGATGGCAAACACTCAGGTGAGTGCCTCACAGCAGGAAAATGATCAGATATTAACGCAAGCCAATCTTTCCATTAACAAACTGACTCGCAGCAGTATTGTGGTTTGTATTATTGTGTTAGTCGTATTAACTCTGGCTGCAATGTTGATTACTCGGATGATCACCAAACCCCTTGATAATATTACCAAAGCACTTGCTAATATTGCTGAAGGTGAAGGCGATTTAACGCGTCGCTTGAATATTAGTGGTGTGAGAGAAGTCTTGTTGCTCGCCGATTATTTTAATCGGTTCATCAGTCGTATTCAGCAGACTGTTAGCTCTGTTGCGCAAGTTGAACGTGAATTAAGCCATTCGGTTAGTGCCACCCAACAGATAGTCAAACGCAGTCGTGAATGTATTGATCGCCAGAACGGTGAAACATCGCAAGTTGCAACTTCAGTCGAGGAACTTTCCCATAGTTTCTCGCAAGCCGTTGAGTTTACCTCTGGGGCTCTTGATGCGACCCAAAGTGCTTATCAGGAGTCCGAAGTAGGGCTTGCAACCGTACTTCAGTCTGCCCAAGCTATTTCTCTTCTGGCTTCGCGCATTGAGCAAGGAGCTATTGCGATGGAACGCTTGGCTAAGACTAGCCAGCAGGTGATCTCTGTTCTTACGGTGATTAGTGAAATCACTGAACAAACGAATCTATTGGCGCTAAACGCAGCTATTGAAGCGGCGCGGGCCGGTGAGCATGGACGAGGGTTTGCGGTTGTTGCCGATGAAGTGAGAATGCTAGCGGGCAGAACTCAGTCATCAGCTACTGAAATCGCAGGGATATTGGATACCTTTAATAAAGATGCGTCCGATACGTTAGCGATTATGAGTGAGGGCCGAGAGCAAGTTCAGCATAGTGTGGCACAATCTGATGAAGTGGCAAAAGCCTTTGAAAGCATCAGTAATAGCGTATCGAGTATTCGCGATTTAAACCAGCAGATAGCGACTGCTGCTGATGCGCAAAATCAGGCCGCTAGTGCTGCGGCACAAAGTGTTGAGAGAATTAATACGATCAGTCAGGAAACAGAACAAAATGCCACTGAAATCCACTCATCGAGTCAACAGCTAAGTGAACTCTCTACTCGATTACATCAGGCCGTGAATCAGTTTCGTTTTTGATTGAAAGCTCATACGCCTATATGGATAAGAGGCGCCTGTACGGGGTGTTTTTATCCAAGTATTGATGGTGAAGTGATTGCTAGCCTCTGTCTGTTCTAACAGCCAGAGGCTTATATTTTGTTCTATGAATGGCTTTGCACTGATGCGTTTTTGACTCGTTCTTTAAGCGACTGACTTGGGCTTAGGCAGCAAGCCGCGGTAAACAGCGCATCCGTTGAGCTATTTAAAGCCGTTTCTGCTGAATCTTGAATCACACTAATGGTCATCCCAACAAATACCACTTGCATGGCAATATCATTGTGAATACCGAACAAATTACAAGCCAGCGGAATGAGCAATAATGAGCCACCGGCAACCCCTGATGCCCCGCAAGCTGAGATAGTTGCAACGACACTCAATAACAGTGCAGTGGCAAAATCAATGTGGATCCCTAAAGTGTGCACAGCAGCCAGTGACAACGTGGTAATGGTAATCGCGGCTCCTGCCATATTAATGGTAGCACCCAGTGGAATTGAGACCGAGTAGGTATCTTCATCTAAGTTCAAAGAACGACAAATTTCCATATTTACCGGAATGTTCGCCGCTGAACTGCGCGTGAAAAATGCAGTAATTCCACTTTCTCTCAGGCAACGAAATACCAGCGGATAAGGGTTTTGCCGCAACCTGACAAATACAATAAGAGGGTTGATAATCAGTGCGATAGTGAACATCGCGCCTAATAGCACAGCAATCAAATGAGCATAGTTATAAAGCTCAGCAAAGCCTGTGGTGGCGATGGTATTGGCGATAAGGCCCATAACCCCCAGCGGCGCTAAACGGATAATGGTGCGCACAATTGCGGAAACACCATCGGCGATATCACTGAGCACATCACGGGTGCTCTGTTGGCCTTTACGTAATACCAAGCCAATGCCAATGGCCCAACCTAGAATCGCAATGTAGTTGCCAGAGCTTAACGCTTGAATAGGATTTTGCACCAATTTAAAGACTAATGTATGCAGCACGACACCGATGTCTTGTGGCGGTTGATGGGTCGTATCAGCAACATTTAGACTGAGGTGAGTTGGAAACAGGTAGCTAAATACAACAGCGGTCAGTGCGGCGGCAAAAGTGCCGAATATATAAAGGAGCAGAACGGACTTTATATTGGTTTCACGACCGTGGCGATGGTTGGCAATAGCTGACATGACCAAAATAAACACCAGTATCGGCGCAACGGCTTGCAGGGCTTTGACAAACAGTTCGCCAAGCATCGCCAAATCATTTTTGGCAAAATTTGGAGCCCAAGAGCCAACGATGGCACCAATGATAATACCTATTAAAATTTGCACAATAAGGTTGGATTTGAGCATCCCGCTCAGTGTAGACGGTTGTGTCTGTTTCATGGTGGTTCTCTAATTATTTTTTTATTGAATGGTTTTTCTATTTGCTCTAAAAAAGATGCCCGATGAAAACAAATAAGGACAGCGCTCCAGCTGTCCTAATACATTAGGCATTGGTTGTGAATCGCTTTTTAAGCGAGAAGAGGGTATAACCCCTTCAGTTATTTCACTTCAACTCCTTGGGCCTGTAAGTCAGCATGATAAGAAGAGCGAACTAAAGGACCACAGGCTGCGTGGGTAAAGCCCATCTCTAAAGCCTGTTGTTTAAGCTGCTCAAATTCTGCTGGTGTGACATAACGTTTCACTGGCAAGTGATGGCGACTAGGCTGCAAATATTGCCCTAAAGTCAGCATGGTCACGCCATGGGCGCGCAAGTCTTTCATCACTTCAAGGATATCTTCATTGGTTTCGCCAAGGCCCATCATTAATCCCGATTTAGTAGGGATTTCTGGATGACGTTTTTTAAACTCTTCGAGCAGTTTTAATGACCACTTATAGTTTGCGCCAGGGCGAGCCATTTTATAAAGGTGTGGGGCAGTTTCAAGGTTGTGGTTAAATACATCAGGAATCGCTTTGTCAATCGCGTCTAATGCTTTATCCATACGGCCTCGAAAATCAGGAACGAGCGTCTCGATACGAATGTCTGGACTTTTTTCGCGAATCGCTTGAGTACATTCCGCAAAATGGCTGGCACCACCATCACGAAGATCGTCACGGTCAACCGAGGTTATGACCACATAGCGAAGTTTCATATCGGCAACAGTTTGTGCCAATTTTGCAGGCTCGTTGGCATCAGGTTCTAAAGGTTTACCATGGCCGACATCGCAAAATGGGCAACGACGAGTACAGATAGCCCCTAAAATCATGAATGTTGCGGTACCGTGATGGAAACATTCTGAAAGGTTTGGGCAAGCGGCTTCTTCGCAAACTGAGTGAAGATTATTTTTACGCATCGCTTGTTTAATTTCATCAATGCGGGCTGAGCTTGAAGGTAATTTAATCCGCATCCAGTCGGGTTTGCGCAGCGGTTCATTGTCTTGTGCGATAACCTTCACGGGAATGTAGGCCATTTTATCGGCGTCTCGCAGTTTAACTCCGGCCTCTAAATGCTTCTTTGTTGTACTCATGATATGGTTCCTAACTGTTCTTCGCTCAATGTTGCGCCTAGCAAGTTAACTAATATGGGCAAGAAGGTCTCGCTGGCTTGAGTGACCGTGGTTGGGCCACCTAAATCACTGGTCTGAGTCATTTCAAGACCAGCATATCCACAGGGATTAATCTGATGAAACGGATTTAAATCCATATTAACGTTCAAAGCCAGTCCATGGAATGAGCAGCCGCGGCGGACGCGAAGTCCTAACGACGCTATTTTAGCTCCATTAACATAGACCCCTGGGGCATCAGCTTTTGGGTAAGCTGTTATGTGATAGTGCTCGAGAGTTTTAACAACCGCTTGTTCCATAATTGAAACCAGTGCTCTAACACCTAATTTTCTACGGCGTAGATCCAGCATCAGATAGGCTATCATTTGGCCCGGACCGTGATAGGTTACTTGACCCCCACGGTCAGCTTGAAATACTGGAATTTTCCCAGGGTTTAGCAAGTGCTCAGGTTTGCCTGCTTGGCCTTGAGTAAATATCGGCGGATGCTCAACGAGCCAGACTTGATCGGCAGTCGTGGCATCGCGTTGCTCAGTGAATTCATGCATTCGCTGATACATGCTCTGGTAATCAACCAGCCCCCAGCGAATGATTTTTATATCAGCACATTGCTTAGTCATTATAGTACGTGACGCACATCTTCAATGGCGCCCAACTGTTGGTAGAGCTCTTCGATATGTTCTTTGCTTGTAACCCGAATGCTTAAGGTTAAAGAACGATAGTTGCCTTTAGTGCTTAATCGGCTTGACGGTGAATAGTTTCCCGGAGCTAAGCGTTGCACAACTTCGAGAATTTCACGCTCAAGCGTATCGTTAGCAACTCCCATCACTTTAAATGTAAAAGCACATGGAAACTCAAGGTATTCATCAAATTTGGTATTCATAATTGACTACGTTATCTGGTGAAACGCCGGCTTTAGGCCGGCGCATTGTCAAAACTATAATTTTAAACGCAAATGACTTGTTTGTCTCTAATTGCGTTAGAACCAGCTGGCGAACAATTGACGAATATAGTCAAACAGCTGTTTGAAAATTCCGCCTTTTTCAACGTTTTGTAAAGCAACTAGTTGATAATCGCCAACATTTTTACCATCCAATTTGAAATGCAAGGTTCCGACAACATCACCTTTTTTCAGTGGTGCTTCCAGAGTTTTGTTCAAATCGTAACTGGCTTTGAGGTTTTTCGCCTGGCCTCGTGGAATTGTAATTGCAACGTCTTTATCAACACCTAATTCTACGTTGTTAATTTTACCTTTCCAGACGCGGGCTTTAACGAAGCTATCCCCAGCTTTATATGGTTTAACTGTGTCGTAAAAACGAAAACCCCATACGAGCAGTTTTTTACTTTCTGCTTCACGCGCGTATTTACTTGGGGTGCCCATCACAACAGTGATTAAGCGCATGCCTTTTTCTGTTGCTGAGGTAACCAAGTTATAACCAGCATTACTGGTATGGCCTGTTTTGATACCGTCAACATTTAAGCTTTTATCCCACAACAGCGTATTTCGGTTGTACTGGGTAATTCCGTTATAAGTGAATGATTTTTCAGAGTAAATTTTATACTCGTTCGGCAAGTCTTTAATTAAGTGACGAGCCAGAATTGCCATGTCGCGCGCGGTGACATAGTGTTTAGGATTATCCAGACCATCTGGGTTTACAAAATGACTACCAGTCAGACCTAGGCGCTGCGCCCAGTTGTTCATCATCTGGGCAAATGCATCACTGCCACCGGCTATGTAGTCAGCCATTGCAACACAGGCATCGTTACCAGAATCAACGATGATCCCGCGGTTTAACTCTTCAACCGACACCTGAGTGTCAATTTTAAGAAACATTTTTGATGAATCAGGGAAGTTAACTGACCATGCATCGCGACCAATGGTGACTTTGTCACTATTTTTAATCGTCCCATTTTTCAGCTCCTGACCGATAATGTAACTGGTCATCATTTTAGTCAGGCTGGCAGGGGCTCTACGTTGGTCGGCATTTTCCTCAGCAATAATCTTTCCTGAATTGTAATCCATTACAATATAAGCTTTAGCTGAAATGGCAGGCGGATTAGGAACGATATAAGATGCAGCAAAAACACTGCTCGATGCGATAGTTAATGCACAGCCGACAGCCGTATATTTGATTTTGGCGATTAATTTATTTTTCATCATCTTGCTTATTAGTCAATTAAGTTGCATTTACAGACAAGTGTTACCATGATACCTGAACTTGCCTCACGATGTAGAATTATCAATATGTATGCTCTATTTTCACAATAAAGGCATCCCTATACTGGCTTTGACGCATCTTCGCTCTTGCTTGCTCGGCTAATTTGCGACTGGAGTATGGTCCAATCCTTAATTTTTGCCACGCGCCTGAATGAACGACAACCGCCTGATAACCTTGTTTGACGAGTGCTTGGCGTTGTCGCTCTGCAATCACAGTGTCCTTAAAAGCAAGTAATTGTACATAAAAGTTGTCCGGTTGCACGAGTGTTCGTGCTTTTTTCTGTGAACTTTCTTCTCCCTTGGCGGCTGTTGGCTTTTTAGGGGGAGTTGATTCAAACTTTTTCACAACTTTCGGTGCACTTGGGTCAATCAGTGTCACTTTTACCTTCGCCGTACCGTGCGAGAGAATATCTAGCTTATAAGCTGCGGCATAAGACAAATCGATAATGCGCTTGCTGTGAAAAGGGCCTCTATCATTTACTCTAACGATAACCGATTTGTTATTGGCTAAGTTAGTGACTCGAACATAGCTAGGCAGTGGCAGGTTTTTATGAGCAGCACTCATTGAGTACATATCGTAAATTTCGCCGTTGGATGTGAGATGCCCCTGAAATTTAGCACCATACCAAGAGGCCATTCCGACTTGCTGATACTTTTTGATACCTAGCCAAACCTTATAGTGTTTGCCGTTGACCGTATAGTCTTTATTCCCGGCTCGACTGAGCGGTTCAACATGCGGATAGGCATCTTCTAACGAACCTAATTTGGGTGGATTAGTAGGGTAAGCGTCTTGACTCATTGAATAACGAGAAGGTTTGCTGGCGCAACCGGCCAGCAACATAGCAATAAAAGCGAGAATAAAATAATTACGGTTTATACGCATGTTTTAATTTTTGACTCAGTTGGTAGACGGCCATCGCATATAACGGACTGGTGTTATAGCGAGTAATGACATAAAAGTTATGAAAGGTGAGCCAATATCCGTCTTGGTCAGCCTGAGTTTTTAACGCCAATAGATTCACAGCTGTCGTTGGCGCAAGTTTTTGTTCACTTGTTGCGCCATCTTCGTTAAGTTGGCTCCATTGATAGGGCGTTTCGCGTTTACGATTGGCAAGTTTAGCCAGTTGTGGGTTGGTAGTGGTTAGTGGTTCTGTCACTGGTTGCTGATATTGCCAGTGATGTTGGTGAAAATAGTTGGCCACGCTACCGATGGCATCAACAGGATTATGAATGATGTCGCGTTTGCCATCGTTATCAAAATCAACGGCATAGTGCAGGTAGCTACTCGGAATAAACTGTCCATAGCCCATGGCTCCAGCATAAGAGCCTTTAACTGAGCGCAGATCCCATCCTTGTTGGTGGCTTAATTTAACAAAGGAGGCAAATTCGCGGCTGAAAAATTTACCGCGTCTGGGGTAGTGAAACCCTAATGTATAGAGTGAATCGAGTACTGGGTATTGGCCTGCAAATTTACCATAGCGGGTTTCAACGCCGATGATTGCAACAATAATCTGTGCAGGCACCTGGTAGGTTTGCTCGGCGCGCGCTAACGTTTTGGCGTGCTCTTTCCAGAATTTTACGCCTTGTTCGATACGAGAGTCAGTAACAAACAATTTTTGGTAGCTATACCAAGGTTTTGCTTCATAAGGTCGATTAATAGCTTCAATGACTGAAGGAACTTTTTTTGCCTGACTGACAGCATCGCGAAGTACTTTTAAAGGCACCTGCGTTTGTTCGCTTAGTGCTTTAAGTCGAGCCAGCGTTGTGTCATCAATCGTTGCTGCTACAGCCGACTGACCAAGCAATAGCGAAGCTGCCGCTAAGGCCCAGAAGCGTTTTCTCATACACTACCCCTGTTACAGTTATTGCGCGTAAAATCTCTTATGGGTCTGAATCGACATTAACATGCCAAATCCGGCTAGTAGCGTCACGATGGAAGTTCCTCCGTAACTAACCAGCGGCAGTGGAACTCCAACCACTGGTAGCAAACCGCTAACCATGCCTATGTTAACAAAAACATAGACAAAAAATGTCAGGGTGATACTTCCCGCAAGTAACCGCTCAAAGGCATTTTGCCCTTGGATTGCGATGTACAGACCTCGGCCAATAATATAAAAATATAGTAGCAAAAGAACGCTAATCCCTATCAGGCCAAATTCTTCAGAAAAGACAGCGAAGATAAAGTCGGTATGGCGTTCTGGGATAAAATCGAGCTGACTTTGCGTTCCATGCATCCATCCTTTCCCGAAAATTCCACCAGAACCAATGGCGATTTTCGACTGAATGATGTGGTAACCTGCGCCAAGAGGGTCACTTTCTGGATTTAAGAAAGTCAGTACCCTTTGGCGCTGATATTCATGCATTAAGAAAAACCACAGCACTGGGATAAATGATGCAACAGCGACAATGGCAGCCAGTACTAATCGCCAGCTCATCCCGGCTAAAAACAACACGAATATCCCAGAAACAGCCACTAAAAGGGCGGTTCCTAAATCAGGTTGTTTGGCGATAAGCAAAGGTGGAGCAAGGGCAATAGCCAGACCAATGAGTAGGTTTTTAAAGCGGATCGGCAGTGGATTTTGGCTGACAAATCGCGACACCATTAATGGGACCGCAATTTTCATGATCTCAGAGGGCTGAAACTTAAATAATCCTAAATCCAGCCAGCGCTGAGCCCCTTTGCCGATGTGACCAATAATCAACACAGCCACGAGCATTAAGAAGCCCGCTATAAATAGCGGCGGTGCCCAGCGCCGATAGGTATCTGGCGAGAGTTGGGCCAAGACAATCATCACAACGATAGCCAGTGCAATACGCATAAATTGGCGAGTCACCATGGCTCGGCTTTCACCGCTAGCGCTGTACAGTACGAATCCACCTAACACCAATACAGCTAAAAGGCCGATAAGTAATGGCCAATCAATATGCAATTTCCACCAAATGGACTCACGTTGTTTGGTTGTTGCATTACTCATGGCTAATTAACTCCGGATTATGCGCAAAATAGCTATCAAAAAGGCGACGGGCAAACATGATTGCCGGAAAACTGCCACCTGCGTTTTCAAGGGCAACTGAGGCGATAATTTGAGGATGTTTAAACGGTGCATAACCGACAAACATCCCGTTATCACGATGACGTTCTGCTAAATCTTTACGCACTGCTTCACCGTCAGCACGGCTGACCAACTGTGCCGTCCCTGTTTTCCCTGCAGCCACATAGTTGGCACCTAAAAATGCTCGATGCGCGGTTCCGTGTAGATCATTTACTACGGCATACATACCATCTTGCGCAATTTGCCAGTTTTTCGGATTATTCAACGTAATGGGTTTGCGAAGATCTGGCGGAACTTCGATTTTTTGCCCATTTGCGGCAATGCTATTTAATAGTCTTGGCGTAACGATTTTGCCATCATTGGCTAAGATGTTAATCGCTTCACCTAATTGCAGTGGAGTTGTTGTCCAATATCCTTGGCCAATTCCGACTGAAATAGTATCGCCTTGCCACCATGGCTGGTGATAACGCATGTGTTTCCACTGACGGCTTGGCATATTCCCTTTACTTTCTTCGTGAATATCAATCCCAGTGTATTGGCCAAACCCAAATTTACTCATGTAATTATGGATGGTATCGATGCCAGTATTAAAGGCGAGCCAATAAAAATAGGTATCAACACTCTCTTTAATGGCTTTATGCACATTGACCCAGCCATGGCCCCAACGTTTCCAGTCGCGAAATTTTCGTTTGGTGTTCGGAATTTGGAACCAACCAGGGTCGAAGATTTTCTGAGTTGGGGTAATTTTGCCTTTCTCAAGCCCCATAATTGCCAGCAATGGTTTAACCGTAGAACCTGGTGGATACGTGCCTTGGGTGGCTCGGTTAATCAATGGCCGGTTTTGTGATTGCAATAATTGGCTATATTCTTTAGAACTGATGCCATTAACAAAAGCATTGGGATCATAACTAGGGCTGCTTGCCATGACTAAAACGCCACTGTCTTTGGCATTTAGCAGAATAATTGCACCGCGTTTTCCTTTAAGCAGTGACATCGCTTGCAGCTGCAGATTAATATCAATATTTAAATACAGATCTTTGCCGGGTACTGGCGGAACGACTTTTAAAGTGCGAATAATCCGGCCACGGTTATTCACCTCAACTTCTTGATAACCTGCTTTGCCGTGTAAGAGCTGCTCGTAATAGCGCTCAATACCGCGTTTACCAATGTTGCGAGTAGCGGTGTAATTACTTAATTGGCCTTCGGCATCAAGGCGCTGTAAATCATTGGTGTTAATTCTTGAGACGTAACCAACCACATGGGTAAGCGCTTCGCCATAAGGATAATAGCGAGTTAAGTGCGATTCGATACTCACCCCAGGAAACTGAAACTGGTTGACGCTAAATTTTGCAACTTGTTGATCGTTGAGCTCACTCATCAAAATAACGGGTTTGAAACGCCGGGTGTGTTTGAGGTCTTTATAAAATTGCTCAACTTCATCTTCAGGTATATTGAGCAGTTGAGTCAACTTATCGACAGTGTCATGAATATGTTTGACGTCTTCAGGAATGAGCTGTAAATCAAATGAAGGGCGATTTTCAGCTAATAGATAACCATTACGGTCGTAAATCAGCCCGCGAGGCGGGGCGATGGGTAACACATTGATCCGGTTATCATTAGAACGAGTTGAGTACTGCTTGTATTGTTTAACTTGCAGGTAATAAAGATTGGCAAACAGAATGCTCAATAAAACGATCACAAAGAAGAGGCAAAATAGCACGCGGCGTATAAATAACGCCGACTCGGCACTGTGATCTCGAAGGGCTATACGCTTTTTTAGCATATGCGCAGGCTACTCCCGATGGTATGGATGGTTAGCAGTAAGGCTCCATGCTCGATACAGACTTTCTGCCACAACAATCCGAACCAGCGGATGGGGGAGCGTCAAGTTAGATAATGACCAGTGTTGCTCGGCGGCATCAATACATGCCGGGGATAACCCTTCAGGGCCACCTATGAGCAAACTGACATCACGGCCATCCATTTTCCAGCGATCCAGCTGTTTGGCCAATTTGGGAGTGTCCCAGGCATTCCCTAGGACTTCCAGACAGACGATACGGTTCCCTTTTTTTACGGCCGCTAAAGTCTGTTCCCCTTCTTTTTCAAGAATACGCCGAATATCGGCATTTTTGCCGCGCTTTCCGGCATGAATTTCAGTAAGCTCTAACTCAAGATCTTTTGGAAAACGTCGTGCATATTCCTGATAGCCCTGTTCGACCCAAGCTGGCATCTTGGTCCCGACAGCAATGAGCTGTATTTTCATCCGACCTGCGACTCAACTTGCGGTTTCCACAGTTTTTCCAATTGATAAAAGTCACGGGTATCATCTTGCATGACATGCACGATAACGTCACCTAAATCAACCAGAACCCATTCGCCGGCATCAGTTCCTTCACTGCCAATAATATCTACATCGGCCTGTTTGGCCTGAGATAAAATATTATGAGCAATTGATTGGACATGACGTTTTGAATTACCACTGCAGATCACCATATGATCGGTGATAGAGGATTGCTGGTGAACATCTAAGACTGCGACATCGCGGCCTTTCATATCTTCAATTTTATCGACGACAAATGTGACGAGTGCTGTTGTCTGCACCTAATAAACTCCATAGTTAATGTTACATTTTTAGTATATCACGGGTTAACTTTAATCGTTAACCCGTATTCAACTACCGGTATTTGCTTAATGATTTATTAAACCAATAACTCACTACTGTTTGCTTTAAGAATGTTTATTGGTAAAGGTGGTGGCGCTGGATATAGTCAAACACACTACTTGGCAATGCTTTTTTAGCATTTAGATGGTCCTGATGCAGCTGTTGGCGAATCGATGAAGAGGCCATATCAAATGGTTCTAACTCGGTGAGCCATATTTTTCCGCAAGGTTGTGTGGTTAATTGCTCTTTGGTGTTTGCCTGATGGCTTTGATAAAAGTTAGCCACAGCTGGATTAAGGCTCAGTTTGTAACCTGGCCGAGCAAATACCGCTAAATGAGCATAATCGGTCAATTGTTGCCAGTTCGCCCATTTATCTAACGCTTGAAAAGAATCCATCCCCATCGCAAAGATGATAGGGTCATTTGGATAGCGCTTTTTAAACACACTCAGAGTATGGTTGGTATACGAAGGGCTTGGACGCTCGATTTCATAACGCTCAATTTTAAGCTTTGGATATTCTTCAACCGCAAGTTCAAGCATTGCTAAGCGATGTTTGTCTGAGGTGTTAACTTCCTCTTTAAGTGGCGAGCGCCAAGCGGGCATTAAAAACGCTGTGTCTAAATTTAGTTGGGTGCGCAGCTGTTCTAAGCTGTTCAGATGCCCATGATGGATGGGATCAAATGAGCCTCCTAAATACAAACGAGGATTAGGCACAACGAGGGCTCCATGTGGGCGAAAGGAAAATAAGCAGTAATGCCATAAACTGATTCCAACTATCACTTTGATTAACGTTTTTAATCGTCAAATCAAGCTGAGCCAGCTGCCATCGTGCCGCCTGGATTTGGCTAAGACTTAACTGTTGGGATGCTTTTAAAAGCAGCGGCTGGCGTTTATTCCAGATTTTGTAGTGTTTCCAAAGCGGTGCGCTAGGATGGCCTTTGATGAGCTTTTCAATAACTTGCAGGTCTTTGTCCAGCAGCCAGTTAAACAAGGTGAGCTCATCGCCTTGTTGGTTGATTTGCCGCGCAATTTGTTCGGCGCGATTAATATCGCCCATGAGCAACGTATCGACCAGCTGATATTGGGTAAATTGCCCAGAGTTGATCAGAGTTTGTTCAACCTGCTCAACACTGGTTTGGCCGTTAGGATAAACCAAGTGAAGCTGCTCAATGACCTGATTCAGTGCCAACAAGTTACCTTCGTAGTAACTAAATAGTAATTCACTAAGCTCGCTGCTTGGGGTGAGCTTATAACTATCTAAACGATGTTTAATCCACCGTTTTAGCTGCGGGCCTTGAGGAGTGTTCGCTTGGACGATTAAACCATGCTGGTCTATCCAATGAGCCCAGTTTTGTTGGAGTTGATTTTTCTTTAATGCCGGAGTTACAAGCAACAGACAAATATCTTGATGAAGGATGCCCGTTAGCTCACCGAGCTGTTGCTGAGCTGTTTTATCTAAGCTTTTTTCAAAATGAATTTCTAATAATTTGAGCGGGCTAAACAGCGAGAGTTCTTGAACTTGGTTAAATACTTGTTCCCATTGAAAGTCGCTGTCATAGACATAAGACAAGCGCTCGACATTGCCAGCAGCAAGGACATATTGGCGAATACTCTGAGCTGCTTCTTGTGATAACAAACCATCGTCACCACAAATTAAATAAGCCGGAACAACTTGTTTGAGTTGTCCGGCTAATTGTTCCGGATAGACTTTCATAACAATTAATGAATAGTGGCCAACTGGCGAACAATCTGTTCGGCAGCCATATTGGTCAGTTCATCGGTTATCATGTCTTGTTCACGCATTTTTGCTAAAGCTTGCTCTGAGTCTTTGGTAAAGTCACGGTGCAGCTGAACCTGGATCGGATATTGTTGATTATCAGGCATGGTGACAGTTCCGCTGACTTCATAACTTAGTTCGCTTTCAGCATCACTACCATCAGAATAAACCGATACAATTCGACTTGAGCGTTTTGGTGAGCCTAAGCTGAAAATTGGCACGTTACCGCTTGGGTCATTGACCAGTTGCACGTTATTGCTTTTGAGTTTTTCTTTTAAAGCAAGGGTTAAAGCACTGTATGGGTCTGAGCTGGCCAGATAAAGCTTATGAAATTTAGTGTTCACCAAATAGTTATCACGCAGATGAAATCCACAGGCCGATAACAACATAATACTTAACGCCAATATTCCCAATCGGCTAATCCGTTTTGCCAGATGATTTACAAGTGCCCCAGAAGGGCACTGATTAACGTTACTCATTGAGCTATATCTCGCTTAATTGGCTACGATATTCAGAAGCTTACCTGGAACGTAAATGACTTTGCGAATCGTTTTTCCCTCGATAAATCGAGCCGCGTTCTCGTCTTCCATGGCTAGTTTCTGGACGGTGTCTTTATCTGCGTCAGCAGCAACAGTTAGTTTTGCGCGCAGTTTTCCGTTGACCTGAACAACAACCAGCTTGGTTTGTTCAACCATGGCGTCTTCATCGGCAACAGGCCAAGGTGCCGTTTCGATAGAATCAGTGTGTCCCAGCTCTTGATATAATACATGACAAATATGTGGAGTAATGGGGCTCAGCATCAAAATTACAGCCTGCATCGCTTCATACCCAATCGCTCGGGTTGCCGCATCGCTGTAATCTTGTTTAGTGATTCGATTCATCAGTTCCATAATCGCTGCAATTGCAGTATTAAAAGTCTGACGACGACCAATATCATCACTAACTTTAGCAATGGTTTTGTGTAGTTCACGGCGCAGTTCTTGCTGCTCCTCATTAAGTGCTTTCACATCATAAGAGTCATTACTGCCAGCACTTGTCAGTTCAAAGCATTGACGCCAAACACGGCGTAAGAAACGGTTGGCACCATCAACTGCTGAGTCTTGCCATTCCAACGTTTGCTCTGCTGGAGCGGCGAACATCATGAACAATCGCACGGTATCCGCACCGTATTTTTCGACCATTAACTGCGGGTCAATCCCATTATTTTTCGATTTGGACATTTTACTCATGCCCGCATATTCAAGTGACTGACCAGTCTGAGCATGAGTGGCTTTGGTGATGCGGCCTTTCTCATCGCGTTCAACCTGAGCATCTAATGGAGAAACCCAGTTTTGTCCGCCTTTTTCATCTTCAAAATAGAAGGCATCGGCTAACACCATGCCCTGAGTCAATAACCGTTTAAATGGTTCATCTGATTCAACAAGGCCGGTATCACGCAATAATTTATGGAAGAAGCGAGCGTAAAGCAGGTGCAAAATAGCGTGTTCAATCCCGCCAATATATTGATCGACTGGCAGCCAGTAGTTGGCAGCTTTAGGGTCGAGCATAACATCATCGCTGGTCGAGCAGAATTTTGCGTAGTACCAGCTAGATTCCATAAACGTATCGAAAGTATCTGTTTCGTGGAATGCTTTTTTGCCGTTATAAGTGGTTTCTGCCCAAGTTGGGTCAGCTTTGATTGGTGATTTAACACCGTCCATTTCCACATCTTCAGGTAGAACAACTGGCAGTTGGTCTTCTGGAACTGGCACAACATCGCCATTTTCCAGATTCAGCATTGGAATCGGTGTTCCCCAATAACGCTGGCGAGAAACCCCCCAGTCACGCAGGCGATAGTTTACTTTTTTCTCGCCTTTGCCTTGCGCTTTAAGCTCTTGGGCAATTGCAGCAAAGCCTTCTTTAAAGTCTAAACCATCAAATTTACCGGAATTAAAGAGTTTGCCTTTTTCAGTGTAAGCTTGCTCTGATAAATCGGGTGCTTGACCTTGTTCATCGAGGATCACCGCTTTTAATGGCAAGTTATATTTACGGGCAAACTCAAAGTCGCGCTCGTCATGGGCTGGAACAGCCATAACTGCACCTGAACCGTAATCCATCAATACAAAGTTAGCGACCCAAATTGGCACTTCTTCGCCAGTGAGTGGATGAATTGCTTTAAGGCCGGTATCCATCCCTAATTTTTCCATCGTTGCCATATCTGCTTCGGCAACTTTGGTGTTTTTACAATGTTCGATAAAGTCGGCAAGTTTTGGATTGGTTTGCGCCGCTTGCACCGCTAGTGGATGACCTGCTGCAACCCCGACATAAGAGACCCCAAAAATTGTATCCGGGCGGGTTGTGTAAACATCAAAAGAGCTCTGTTGACCTGCAACAGTAAAGGTGATTTCAACCCCTTCTGAGCGGCCAATCCAGTTGCGCTGCATGGTTTTGACCTGTTCAGGCCATTCATCCATTTGGTCTAAATCGTTGAGCAGCTCTTCAGCATAAGCTGTGATTTTGACAAACCATTGAGGGATCTCTTTTTGCTCAACGAGAGCGCCTGAGCGCCAACCGCGGCCATCGACAACCTGCTCGTTTGCAAGAACAGTCTGGTCAACAGGGTCCCAGTTAACGGTTGCCATTTTTTTGTACACCAGACCTTTTTCATAAAGTTTGGTGAAAAACCATTGTTCCCAACGATAATATTCTGGCCGACAGGTCGCAAGTTCGCGATCCCAGTCATAACCAAAGCCCAGCTGTTTGAGCTGTTTTTTCATGTAATCGATATTTTCGTAGGTCCATTTGGCGGGTGCCGTTTTGTGTTTAATAGCCGCGTTTTCAGCAGGCAGACCAAAGGCATCCCAGCCCATCGGTTGCAGAACGTTTTTTCCTTGCATCCGCTGGTAGCGAGAAATGACATCCCCAAGGGTATAGTTACGCACATGTCCCATGTGTAGTCGGCCACTTGGGTAAGGAAACATGCAAAGGCAATAAAATTTTTCTTTACCGGGTTGTTCTGTGACTTTAAATGTCTGTTCTTGTTCCCAATTTTTTTGGACCTGGGGTTCTATGTCGTGCGGATTATATTGCTCTTGCATGGGTGATCATTTCCGGAAATTTAGATTGTTCAAAACGAATCTGGTTATAAGCCCTATAGGATACTGGCTCCGTGACCAGACAACAATAGCTACAGGCTCTACTGGTACGATAATCTGCTTTTTTTGCTGTAATTTGCATCAGTAGTGAGGTTAATCCTGTCTATTTTGTGTCAAATTTTTGCGCGTTTGCTGGCTATTAAATAGCCGCCCAAGGCGATGATAAATAAAATATAAATTGGCCACAAACCAATCCGCTGATAGATGCTCTGACCCGTTGCTGGGGTAATGTGCCCATTAAGAACTAACGTCTTAAACATCGGTAGTTGTGCACTAATATGGCCGTGGCGGTCGATTAACGCAGTGATACCCGTATTGGTTGCTCGCACGACTGGTCGCTGAAATTCAATTGCTCGCATCTGCGCAATTTGCAGATGTTGTGCCGGTCCAATGGAGTGACCAAACCAAGTATCATTGCTGATGGTTAAAATTGTATCAATATCTGGCGTTATCATGGCATTTAGCTCGCTACCAAAGGCAATTTCATAGCAGATAGCAGAAAGCCAGTGATGACCTTTAACATCAATTGGCGACTGGTCTTGCTTACCTTCTGAAAAATCGGACATCGGTAAGTCAAAAAACTTCGCCAGAGGGCGCAAGATAGAAGCAAATGGGACAAATTCGCCAATCGGTAATAGGTGGCGCTTGTAGTAACGGTCTTGGCCGTTGTACTCGTAAGGCTGAGAGTTGGCTACATTTGCAGTCTTTTGGCCGAGCACAACCAGCGCATTGTAGTATTGCTCGGTGTGTTGATCTTGATGAATAATACCGCTAATGAGCGTTTGCTGGCGTTTGGTGAGCAGTTCGTCCATCGTTTTTAGATAATCTTTGGCGTCATATTCGCTAAACGGGAGTGCTGACTCTGGCCAAATCACCACATCGGCATTACTTTGCCGGGTCATTTGCCAATAACGATTGAGTGTTGGAATGCGATTTTGAGCTGCCCATTTGTTCTCGATAGACTCATTGCCTTGAACCAGTGCTACAGATAATGGTTTTTCAGCATGAGTAAATGTGACATTTTTTAGCAAGACGCCTAAAGCAAAAGCGATAACAATCACGCCAATGGCACTGACTGCCTGGCGCTTCGAGGTGGTCTGAAATACACCCAAAGCGCTATACAGAGCGGCTGCGACCCATAAAACAATCACACTCACACCGTACACACCGACAATGCTGGCAAAGTTTGCCAAAGGCGCGTCAACCTGGCTGTAGCCTGGCATCAACCATGGGAAGCCGGTCAGCAGGCGAGCTCTTAGCCACTCACCAACCATCCAAGCGGCTGGAAAAGCCAAATAGCGAAAAGCAACTGAGCGCGGCTGCGGCCATTTGCTCGCTAAATAGCAGGCCAACGCAGGAAATAGTGCCAGATACAAAGCAAGCGCCAGAACTAATAGGTAGCTGACAAACAACGGAATGCCGCCAAACAGATACATACTGACGTGAACCCAGCGCAAGCCGATGCAATAAAGTCCCAGACCAAAAAACAAACCTACTCGAAAGGGGGCTTTGGAGCGCTCGAGGCAATAAATAAGGGCCGCAAATGAGATAAAGATAAGAGGCCATAACTGATAAGGTGCAAAAGAAAATGAAGCAATTGCCCCGGCAATGAATGCAATAAGGCAGGCCGGTAAAGTTTTCAGCACGACAACTGTTCCTCATAGAACAAGATAAAGTGCAGATGAGTCTAACCGAGAAGGGCAGGTAAATGCCAATAATTGCTAAAAGTTACCTGATGATAAGCCTAAAGCAATGGCTGTTGT
Source organism: Celerinatantimonas sediminis (assembly GCF_046054195.1). Taxonomy (NCBI): domain Bacteria; kingdom Pseudomonadati; phylum Pseudomonadota; class Gammaproteobacteria; family Celerinatantimonadaceae; genus Celerinatantimonas; species Celerinatantimonas sediminis. The sequence continues at coordinate 25,061 of NZ_JBEQCS010000011.1, read as the reverse complement.
CTGCTTTAGGCTTGTGCATCAAATGGTTTTAACCATCCACGGATGAGTGTTTAACAAGCTCTGGAATGGTGACCTGCAGCTGAATAACGCGGCGGCGGTCAGCACTACTTACTTTAAACAGATAACCATCAATCGTGATTTTTTCCCCGCGAGCTGGAAGGTGACCAAAGGCATGCGTTACCAACCCGCCAATCGTGTCGACTTCTTCATCGGCTAATTGCGCGTGAAAGGCTTCGTTAAAGTCTTCAATGCTGGTCAGCGCACTGACAGCGAATGTACTGCTGTTAATTCGCCGGATGTTTTGGCGCATCTCTTGTGCTTTGACAAACTCATCTTCGATATCTCCGACAATCAGCTCAAGGATGTCTTCAATGGTCACAAGGCCTGAAACACCGCCAAACTCATCAACTACAATCGCCATATGGTAACGTTCGGAGCGAAACTCTTTAAGTAGCTTATCGAGGCGTTTGCTCTCTGGCACAACCACGGCCGGGCGCAGAATTTCTGATAGTTCCAGTTTATGGTCGTGTTGACCAAAACCATAAAGTAAAAGGTCTTTGGCTAGCAAAATGCCTTCAATATGGTCTTTGTCTTCATTAATGACCGGAAATCGAGAGTGCCCCGCATGAATAATGATTGGCAAAAATTGCTCGACAGTATCAGTAATGTTGATAGTGATCATCTGTGAGCGAGGGATCATGATGTCGCGAACCCGAAGGTTAGCAACTTCTAAAACCCCTTCAATCATTTCGGTGGTGCTTTGGTCGATTAAATCGCGTTCGTTGGCATCTTGAATAACGTCAACTAACTGTTGTTTATTTTGCGGTTCTCCCTGTAACCACTGGCCGACTTTATCAAGCCAGGATTTGGTAGAACCGCTTCCAGAGTGAGGATTTTCGTCGCTCATGAGTGACTATAATTCCTTATCGAGCAAATCTTCATAGGGATTTGCAATTCCAAGGGTGGCTAAAATATCGATTTCTAACGATTCCATCTGCTGCGCTTCATCATCTTCTATATGATCATAACCTAGCAGATGCAAACAACCGTGTACAACCATATGTGCCCAATGATGTGACAGCGGTTTTAACTGCTCTTGTGCTTCGGCTTCGACAATGGCTTTACAGACCACCAAATCGCCTAATAAGTCAGTGGCAATTCCAATGGGTGCACTGAACGGAAACGACAACACATTGGTTGGTTTGTCTTTATCTCGAAACTGATGATTCAAACTCTGGCTCTCATCAGGTTCAACAATTCGTACTGTCAGTTCACCTTCGGCATTACACGCTTTTAAAGCTCGGCTAGCCCAAAGCGTGAGTTCTTCTTGTGCGGGAATATACCCGTTTTCTTCGCAGGCAACTTGCCTGTCTACAATAGCGTTCATTTAACGGTCGTCTTGTTGCTGACTGTCACGACGTTGCGCTTGGTCAAAGGCTTCATAAGCTTCGACGATTTCGGCAACAACAGGGTGACGCACGACATCAGCTGATTTAAAGAAATGGAAACTTAATGATTCCACATCACGTAATACCCGAATGGCATGGCGCAGCCCAGAATTTTGGTGCCGTGGCAGGTCAATCTGGGTGATATCACCAGTAATTACCGCTTTGGAGTTAAAGCCAATACGGGTTAAGAACATTTTCATCTGCTCGGTGGTGGTGTTCTGGCTTTCATCTAAAATAATGAAGGCATCATTGAGAGTCCGTCCACGCATGTAAGCGAGCGGCGCAATTTCAATCACCGAGCGTTCAATTAATTTTTCAACTCGCTCAAAGCCAAGCATTTCAAATAATGCATCATAAAGTGGGCGCAGATATGGGTCGACTTTCTGGCTCAAGTCGCCAGGAAGAAAGCCCAATTTTTCGCCAGCTTCAACAGCCGGGCGCGTTAACAGAATGCGTCGCACTTCTTGGCGCTCTAGCGCATCTACCGCGCAAGCAACCGCCAGATATGTTTTCCCGGTCCCAGCAGGCCCAATCCCAAAGGTCACGTCATGATTTAAAATGCGACCAATGTAGTCTGCCTGATTTGGGGTGCGAGGTTTAATCACGCCGCGTTTGGTTTTAATCGTGGTCTGTTTTTCGTGATAGCTGGTTTCGTGTGCGTGCTCTAATACACCACTTTCTTTGATGGCCAAATGAACCTGTTCCGGGTCAAGATCCGGTACGCCATGGCCTTTCATTGGCTGGGTATCAACATACAACTGTTTTAAAATTGATTGGCCCGCTTCAGCGTGAGTGGGTTGTCCCACTAAGGTGATGTGTTCGTTGCGATAGGTGATTTCAAGGCCCAGTCGGCGCTCTATCTGGCGTAAGTTGTCATCAAACGGGCCGAATAAGCTGGCCAAACGTTTGCTGTCGGCTGGTTCTAAATTAAATTCAAGAGTCTTTAAGTTTTTCGTCAATGTTTATCAAAGCCGTTTCGGCATTGCTCCTACGCTTAAATAGAGATGCCGTTTGATAACGGCACCTCTTGCTAAGTTATGGGGTAAAAGTGGTGACCCCTAGTTCATTGGGTTGCTCAGCGACGTTTTTATTGATGATCGCATCTGGTGCAGTATGCACACGTAAGTCCATTTGCGATTCATCACGTACCAGTTTACCGCGCAGTGAATTAGGAAACACATCCGTAATCAATACATCTACAAATTGACCAATCAGCTCAGGACTGCCTTCAAAGTTTACCACTCGGTTGTTCTCGGTGCGGCCACGCAGTTCCATCGGATTTTTCTTCGATGGGCCTTCAACCAGAATCCGTTGTTCGCTATTAAGCATCCGGCGACTAAATTGCATCGCATGCTGATTAATGCGGTCTTGAAGAATATACAACCGCTGTTTTTTGGTCTCTTCAGTTACATCATCCGGCAGATCAGCTGCTGGTGTGCCAGGACGAGGGCTATAAATAAAGCTAAAGCTCATATCGAAATTAACCTGTTCGATAAGCTCCATCGTCTTGGTAAAATCTTCGTCGGTTTCCCCAGGGAAACCCACAATAAAATCAGAACTAATTTCAATATCCGGACGGGCTTTACGCAGTTTGCGAATGATTGATTTATATTCCAATGCTGTATGAGGCCGCTTCATCAGTGTCAAAATTCGATCGGAGCCACTTTGTACAGGTAAATGCAAAAAGCTTACCAGCTCAGGCGTATCTTTATACACTTCAACAATGTCGTCGGTAAATTCAACCGGGTGGCTGGTGGTGTAACGAATGCGATCAATCCCATCGATACTTGCCACATAACGAAGCAGCTCGGCAAAGCTACAGATGCTGCCATCGTGCATGGTGCCACGATAAGCGTTCACATTTTGTCCCAGCAGGTTTACTTCACGTACGCCTTTATCAGCCAGTGTTGCAACTTCATAGAGCACATCGTCAAGTGGTCGGCTAATTTCTTCACCACGAGTGTAGGGGACAACACAAAATGAGCAGTATTTGTTGCAACCTTCCATGACCGAAACAAATGCAGTTGGCCCTTCAGCGCGAGGCTCTGGTAAATTGTCAAATTTTTCAATTTCAGGGAAGCTAATATCAACAACAGAGCCGTGTTCCTGACGAATTTTTTTAATCATCTCAGGTAGACGGTGTAAAGTCTGTGGCCCAAAGACGATATCAACAAATGGTGCACGTTCGCGAATGGCTGCACCTTCTTGAGAAGCAACACAACCACCTACACCAATGACCAAGTCAGGATTGTGTGCTTTTAAATTCTTCCAACGTCCCAACTGATGGAACACTTTTTCCTGAGCCTTTTCGCGGATGGAACAGGTGTTGAGCAACAGCACATCCGCTTGCGCGGGATCTTCTGTGAGCTCATAGCCGTGAGTTGCATCCAGCAGTTCTGCCATTTTGGATGAATCATATTCGTTCATCTGGCAGCCCCAGGTTTTTATATGCAGTTTTTTGGCCATGCTTTCACTCAGTTTGTTTATAGGTCGAAAATGGAGGCGTATTTTACTTTTTTCAAGTCCCACTGGCTAGGGGCTGTTAACCTTTTGTGATTATTTTTGCACCAATATCAGGTCGAATTAGGCAAGTGCAAACGTTTTGCAATGCAATTACCCTCTGCAAAGAACGCTTAACACAGGCTCAATTAGCCTCAGATGCTTGCCGTTTGTGGCGATTTAAGCGCGTCCTGAATTTTGTTGTTCTGTGCTTGTTTAACTCAAAAAGTTACCCAGACTGCACGTATTCAAAACGAATGTAACTTGAACAAAAATTAATCCTGAAAGCTCAACAGCTCTAACGATAAAGTAACATCGCTTCCTAAATTTAAAATGTTTGATTCAATATTATATCTTAACGGCGCTATCGTGAGTATTAGTGTGTAACGTTTGCAGCGTTTTGATTTAAAAGACGGCGTTGGGCAATTGCGCCTGTCGTAGTAAACTAATGGGTATCAACCATTTTTTCCTGAGATTATGCAACAATACGATATCGTCGTGGTTGGCGGCGGAATGGTCGGGGCCGCGATAGCCTGTGGTTTTGCCATGCAGCAGCGCAAAGTGGCCATGATAGACCCATCGACTCCAACCGAATTTGACCCAAAAGCTAATCCAGATTTACGTTTATCAGCTTTTAGTTTGGGCTCTGAACAATTGCTTCGTGAACTTGGCGCTTGGCCGTTGATTGAAAAAATGCGCCTAACGCCATACAAAGGGCTACAAACCTGGGAAGCTGGGCAAACTGATAAACTTAAATTTGATAGCCACGAAGTTGGCCAAGACCATTTAGGTTACATGATTGAAAATCGCATCGTTCAGTTGGCGCTGTGGCAGAGATGCCAAGAGCTTGGTGTCACTATTTTGCCGTGGCGAGATTGGCAGCTCACTCAAGAGCAAACTCATGCGACGATTGCATATCAACAGCAGAAAATTAATGCATTGCTGGTGGTTGGCACTGATGGCGCTAATTCCGCCGTGCGAGAACAGATGGGTCTTGGTATTACCGGCTGGGATTATCGCCAGCGCTGTTTAAGCATCAACGTGAAGTTTGCCAAAGCGCCAGAGCGAATTACTTGGCAAGAGTTCTATCCCACTGGCCCGCGCGCCTTGCTACCGCTATTTGATGATTATGGCACTCTTATTTGGTACGACCAAAGTGCACGGATTAAATCGTTGCAACGCTTAAATGCAAGTGCGTTAAAAACACAAATTCAAGCGGCCTTTCCTGCGCTAGAGAGCGATTTTGAACTGCTGGATTGGGCTAACTTTGCGTTGGTTCGCCGCCATGTTCACCACTATTTTAAAGGCAGAGTTGTGCTGGCGGGCGATAGTGCCCATACCATTCATCCGCTAGCTGGCCAAGGCGTCAATATCGGCTTTAAAGATGTTGCAGCATTACTGCGAGTGTTTAACTCTCATCCATTAACGCAACCATTTGAAGCGCTGCTTACTAAATACCAACGCCAGCGTAAGGCCGATAATTTGTTAATGCAGTCAGCCATGGATTTATTTTATAAGGGATTTTCTCATCCGCATCCGCTGATTAAAACGGCTCGCCGGGCAGGGATTATTTTTGCTCAGAATGCCGGTGTGTTTAAAACCAAGGCGCTGCGTTATGCGTTAGGGATAAACTAATTCATCTGCAATCTAGATAAAGCGTGATTTGTGGCGCGCTTTATCTTTCATGTGCTGATGGAAAAAATAGATTATTTGCAGAAATAAAAAAGCCTGTCTAAAACAGGCTTTTCTAAAAAATGGTGGCAGGGGTAGCTGGACTCGAACCAACGAATGACGGAATCAGAATCCGTTGCCTTACCACTTGGCTATACCCCTACAAAACTCTTACGAGTTATCGATTGGCGGAGATTATAATCTTTGCGATTTGCCAGTCAACCGATTTTCAAATTTTTTAATCTTATCAGATAGCTATGCTACGTAATTGGTGGCTATGGCGGGACTTGAACCTGCGACCCCAGCATTATGAGTGCTGTGCTCTAACCAACTGAGCTACATAGCCAGCTTGGCAGGGGTAGCTGGATTTGAACCAGCGCATGACGGGATCAAAACCCGTTGCCTTACCACTTGGCTATACCCCTGTATAAAAAACCCCTAAATATTACACCAGGAGTATGGCAGGGGTAGCTGGATTCGAACCAGCGCATGACGGGATCAAAACCCGTTGCCTTACCACTTGGCTATACCCCTACAGCCTCTGAAAATGGTGCGGAAGGAGAGACTTGAACTCTCACACCTTACGATACTAGAACCTAAATCTAGCGCGTCTACCAATTCCGCCACTTCCGCATTTTCAGTATGTTGTTTAACTCTTCTGAGTTTTGGTGGCTATGGCGGGACTTGAACCTGCGACCCCAGCATTATGAGTGCTGTGCTCTAACCAGCTGAGCTACATAGCCAACAACATTTTGCAGCGACTTCTCCGTTGCTGCGGCGCGTATTATGCTGATCTGGCTATCGAGCGTCAACCTCTTTTTTGGCAAAAAAATGCAAATTCAGCCCGTTTGGCTGAATTATATACCAAATGACGAATTAATGATCTCATTTGGTGGTAAATTCAGCACAACTTGATCTTTCCTTATGCTTATTAGCATGTTGAACTGTACCTTTAAAGCTATATCAGGTTTTATCAGTCGTTCGATACGGATTTTTCAGCCACTCAGAGCGCAATTGCTTTACGTATTTCGCCAATAGAAGGAAACCAGTTTGTGAGCTTGATAGCAAAAACACCGAAACCGCCTTATTACGTAGTTATTTTCACCTCATTAAGAGAAGAGCAAGATGATGGCTACTCACTTATGGCCGAACAGATGGTTGCATTAGCAGCTCAACAACCTGGCTTTTTGGGTATTGAGTCTGCCCGAGAAGAGGTTGGCATTACCGTTTCATACTGGCGCGATTTATCTTCAATAAAGAAGTGGAAAGAACACTCTGAGCATAAAATGGCGCAAAAATTGGGAGTAGAGCGTTACTACAGTGCATTCAAAACGCGAATAGCCAAAGTCGAACGCGATTATGGCAAAGACCTATAAGCCTTATCTTTGATAAAGATGGCAACAGCAAGCTAATTTAGCAGGAGAAAATATGAGTGATGTAACGATTCGCCCCGCCGTGATTGGCGATGCCGCGACTATTTTGGGTTTAATTCAGCAATTGGCTGATTATGAAAAGCGTCCCAGCGATGTTAAAGCCAGTGTCAGTGATATTGAACAGAGCCTATTTTCTAAAGGTGCAACTGCGCATGCGTTAGTTTGTGAAGTCGCGGGTGAGATAGTTGGCTATGCCGTGTATTTTTATAACTATTCAACATGGCTTGGTAAAAACGGCCTCTATTTAGAAGATCTCTATGTCTCGCCGCAATGCCGTGGTCAAGGCGTTGGAAAAGCTTTGATTCAACATGTGGCAAAAATTGCAGTAGCGAATCAGTGTGGGCGCTTTGAATGGTGTGTATTGGATTGGAACCAGCCTGCAATTGATTTTTATCGCTCGATTGGCGCTAAAGCTCAAGATGAATGGGTTATCTATCGGCTCACTGACGATGATTTACTTAGCTTTGCCAACCAATAATTGTGCAAGAGCAGGGCATTAGCCTCAAGCGTTTTATCATGAAATATTTTCATAATGCAGATAAAAGTTTAAATCCCTGTTAACAGCCGTCTAGCCATCTAATATGATAGGCGCAATTCGATTTTAAATATAAGAGGAATTTTTCATGGCTATTTGCCCTCCATTTCGCTCCGATGTTGTCGGCAGTTATTTGCGCCCAGATTATCTACATCAAGCTCGCCGAGATTTTGAAGCAGGGAACATCTCTAAAGAAGAACTGACTCGTGTTGAAGACCGTGCCATCAACGAATTGGTTGAACAGCAAAAAGCAGCTGGCCTGAAAGTGATTACCGATGGTGAATTTCGCCGTGGCTTCTGGCACCTTGATTTCATCGAAAACCTAAATGGCATCGAAGGGTTTGTGCCTGATCAGGGCTATAACCAGAAATTCCATGGTAAAGCGGCGCCTTCTTATAATATCCGAGTGGTTGGCAAAGTATCATTTAATCCAAATCATCCATTTTTAGCGCATTTTGCTTACCTGAAAAAAGTGGCTGAAGCCGATGGTCAGCATACTGCTAAAGCCACAATTCCAAGCCCAACGATGATTTTGCGTCAGGAACTGCTGGCAAACGATGGCTCATCAAAAGTAAAAGAAATTTATCCTGATTTGGCTGACTTCTATGCAGACTTGGCAGCAACTTATAAAGATGCGGTGAAAGCTTATTATGCTGCGGGTTGTCGTTACCTGCAGTTTGATGATACCAACTGGGCATTTTTATCTGATGCGAATAAGCAAGAAGAGTTAAAAGCTAAAGGTATCGATTCAGGTGAAATTGCTAAAATTTGTGCCCAAATTATTAACGGCGCACTGAGTGATAAACCGTCTGACATGACTATCACCACACATGTTTGTCGTGGTAACCATGCATCATCTTGGTTGTTCTCTGGCGGTTATGAACCCGTTGCTGAAGAGTTGTTCTCAACTCATTATGATGGTTATTTCTTAGAATATGATAATGACCGCGCGGGTGATTTTTCACCGCTTCGTCATTGGAATAACAAAAGTAGCCAGATTGTCTTAGGTTTAGTGACTTCAAAATTCCCAGAGTTAGAAGATAAAGACCTGATTAAAGCGCGTATTAAAGAAGCAACTGAATATGTACCTTTAGATAACCTGTGCCTGAGCCCTCAATGTGGCTTTGCTTCAACAGAAGAAGGCAACAAGCTTAGTGTTGATGATCAGTGGAATAAAATTCGCCTCATTAACGATATTGTCGCTGACGTTTGGAAAGACGCATAAGCTGTTAAGTTTCAGTTAGATTAATAAGAGGCCAGCAACTGATGTTGCTGGCTTTTTTTATGGGAGATGGCCACCGATTCCTATCGATTCATTCTATTTGAATATGTAAATCTACCAATAAACAGCGCGTTATCTATCAAAGCGCTGTTTAGCTAAGTAAAGAACTGCTGTAGGTCTTGATATAAGGGCTTTGTAAAAATTAAATTAACCATTAAATCAATAGTTAATCAGCAGGCGCTAATCGAGGCTTCCATTTTTATATAGACTTGTGATAGAACTAAGAATTAGGCGCACAATCTAGCGCCAAAAAATGTCGATTAAGAACGGCCAACCTTATCTAATAGTGTTATCTAAGCCGTTTTGAATCAAAGTGAATGTAGTCATCCGCTTGTTTTTACAGAAAACAGTGCAGTAGCGGCATCGATGCCAACAAGAGGCCATCATGCAGCAATACATTACTCAAACTAAACCTGCCTCCAGCGCCAATGCGCAGCATGTGTCCCAAGCAAAAAGCGCATCACGAGCTTTTAATGATGCCCGCAGTCAATCGCAATTACTACAGCGTAAAGCCATTATTCAGCGCAATCAAACGGGTCTGCCGAATCAACTAAAATCAGGTATGGAGCAGCTTTCTGGCTACAGCCTTGATCATGTGCGCGTCCACTATAATTCTGCTAAACCTGCCGCTGTTCAAGCTCATGCCTATGCCCAGGGCAGTAATATTCATCTCGCTAGTGGGCAAGAAAAACACCTGCCTCATGAACTTGGCCATGTCGTACAGCAAATGCAGGGGCGAGTGCAGCCCACTACTTCCGTTGCTGGCATGGCGGTCAATGACAATCCAAGACTGGAAAGTGAAGCAGACAGCATGGGAAGTAGAGCGATGCAGATGAAGGCGATGGATTATGATGAATGAGCAACTAATGACACAAATCATCAGTGATGAGGTGCTAAACAAAGCCTATCAGTGGGTGTGTTTGCGTCGGAAAGGTGCCAAAGCTTTCCTTCGGCGGTTAATGAACCGTAGCTTAGGGGAAGTGAAACAGACCAAACACCCGTTTAAAACCTATATCAGGCGCATCAACGAAACTGGATTTGATTTCCTTGGTTACCGTCTGATCCCACATCATCCATTAACCCCAGCTGGCAAACCCTGGCCAGATATCACAGTAAACTTTTGCGGCTTTATGAGCATGGCGCGTCAGTACAGCGCGTTGCACAGTATGTGATGCGCTGGGAACCATGGGTAAAAAGTGGGATTGATGAGGTGATGCTGCCGGTGAATGGGGCTGAGTTTTTGGGGAAGAATGTTAAGGGTGCGGTTCAATATCACCAATAATGGGTGTTATTAAGCCAGTATTTGATAAAGAGATAGTTCTGATAAAGGTCACCTTCGGTGAACGGGTTGTTATAGGCAAGGAAAGCCGGCCTATAACAATCACAGAAAAAATAAAAAGGTTTGAGATATGTATGAACAAGTAGAGAAACCGAAAGAGAATGAAAGTAGGGTGGTTGCTAATTCTGTTGCTCAGAAGAAAAGTGATGGTAAGCAAGGTCTTGGGTTTGTGAATAATAGACCAAAACCAAGTTTACAACATAAAATTCTAATGCAAGGCGACTTTGTACGGCCCAAAGTCATCCAGTGCTACACTGTGGTGACACCAACTAACAACCAGAGCGTGGACAACTGGAACGCCACAAAAGATTTGCGCCTTGCCGATGATGGCCAAATCGCCGTGGCCCAGGACTCCTCCTACGGCTCCCATGATATGTGGGCCACGGCCGCACTCATAACCTCAGCTAATAATGTGCTCAAAGGAAAGAAATCAGTGATGCGGTTGTCGGCTGGCGGGGACCAAATCAACGGACCCGCGCCCGACGGGACGGGCGCAAAGACTCTGGTGCAGGTGGTTCCCGAAAACGTGGCGACCAAGACAAAGGGGACTAAAATGACCCTGTGGGCGGATTGCGGCCGATCCGGTCGAGATATAATGGGAGTCGGCAAGGGCACTGGCGGAAATGGTAGGAAAATGACTGGAGTTTATAACAAAGATCGTACCGGCTTTAGTAAATTCATCGGAAGGAGCAAGGAGCGAAAAACAAGCGCAAGCGACCCGAGGAATATGAGCACTGAAATTTACCAAAGCCTAGGCGGTAAAGCTAGCTACGATTTACTTAGTCCTGACGAGAAAGATGCTTTTGATCAGAAGGCCGGTATTAATCGTTATGCTGAACCAAGCATCGGTGAAGGCTACACAATGGCTAGCGGTGGAGCAAAATACCCAGGTAAGACGACATGGAACTTCCACTGGGCTGGAGTGGTAATGGTAAGTGGTGGTGACCGGGTAACACTTGAAAACTTTGCAACGGGCGTAGCGATTGAAAAGAACGATAAATGGGATTTCCAGATGTACGGCCCCGCAACTAAAGCGGATCAGACCTTTCACGATCAACACAAAGCTGGGAAACAACATGGGCAGGCTCCAATGACCGTGCCGGTGAAAAAACGATAAAATATGTGGTGGTACGGAAAAATCAAAATTTTGATCCTTAGGTGGAAAAAAATTATTAAGGCATTAGTTGCACGGTGCACTTCAATGATGCCTAAGCGGTCGGGGACGCCTTTACCCATCTCGGGTGCGGTGCCGAGTCCGTCTGTCGAAAAGCAATATCTACCCCGTGTGCTATCTCAGAAGGACATTGCGCCGCATAACGGTCTCAAGGTCACGGTCATCGGCACGTACCGACAGATCGACATCAGGTACAAGCAACAGTCGAAAACAGAGTATAGCGGCTATGTTGGTATTGCTCTATCTGACGGCCAGATCGTGATGCTTGAACCGAGCTGGTCGGCCGCGGCTTTGCGTTCGAATGAAGAGGTGCTACTTTTCAACGGTAAGCTAGTATCCGTAATTGGGATTCTGCACGCCGAAGCACCTCCCCCGGAAGAGCCGTCCGCAGCTCTGGTCACGCCTTGCCTGAGGGGGGTGCAAAGCATTGAATGTGTACTTGATCAAAAATGACAGGCCACGCATCCTATAAAGCCAGTAATGATGCGGGACTGATGAAGGTTCAAACAAATAACAGGCCACACACCTTATAAAGCCAGTAATAACGCGGAATTGAGGAAAACTGGTTTACTTTAATGATAAAATTATTAATATGGTAGTCGAAAATAACAAGCCACACACCCTATAAAGCCAGTAATAACGCGGAATTGAGGAAAACTAGTTTACTTTAATAATAATATTATCAACATAGTGATTAAGGTTTGAGATGAAATGGCGGGTCGATGGCAAAGCCTAGAAGTCAACAAATTAGTGCAAAATAACAGGCCATGCACCCTATAAAGCCAGTAATAACGCGGAATTGATGAAAACAGGTTTACTTTAATGATAAAATTATTAATATAGTAGTTAAGGTTTGCGATGAAATGGCGGGGCGATGGCAAAGCCTAGAAGTCAACAAATTAGTGTAACTGATACACTATATTATCATTGTGTTTCCCGCTGTGTACGAAAGGCCTTTTTGTGTGGGGTTGACGCTGTAACCGGGCAATAAATTACAGGTCACGCACCCTATAAAGCCAGTAATAACAATGAAAATAACAGGCAATAATAATAACAGGCCACACATCTTATAAAGCCAGTGATAACGCAGGATTGATGAAAACCGGCTTACTTTAATGATAATATTATTAATATGGTGATTAAGAAAAAATAACAGGCCACGCACCCAATAAAGCCAGCAATAACGGGGAATGGATGAAAATCGGCTTACTTTAATAATAAAATTATAAACAAAATAACAGGCCACGCACCCTATAAATCCAGTAATGACGCGGAATGATGAAAACTGGTTTACTTTAATGATAAAATTATTAATATATTGGTTAAGGTTTTCGATGAAATGGCGGAGCGATGGCAAAGCCTAGAAGTCAACAAATTAGTGTACGCGATACACCGTATTATCATTGTGTTTCCCGCTGTGTACGAAAGGCCTTTTTGTGTGGGGTTGACGCTGCAACCGGGCAAAATTATGAACATCGTCGTGGCTGGATTGAAGAACGGCTACTGCAGCTGGCAGATATCTTTGCCATTGATATCTGTGCTTATGCCATCATGAGCAATCATGTTCACATTGTTTTTCATATTAATCCCCAAATTGCTCAGAAATTGACACCGCTTGAAGTTATCGAACGGTGGCATCGGCTGCATCAAGGTACGTTCGCGACTCAAAGATATGTTTGTGATGAGCATCTTTCTGAATTTATGCAAAAATTAGCAGTTAAAACAGCTGAAACTTATCGGCAACGATTGCAGAATATCAGCTGGTTTATGAAAGAGTTAAATGAGTCAATTGCGCGAAGAGCCAATGAGGAAGACCACTGTACAGGTCGATTTTGGGAAGGGCGATTTAAATCCCAAGCATTGTTAGATGAAGCCGCTCTAGCAGCATGTATGGCTTATGTTGATTTGAACCCCGTTCGAGCCAAAATGAGCCAAACACCAGAAAGTAGCGAGTATACCAGTATCAAAAAACGCGCTGATGCAGCGCATCAAAATCATCAGCCACGCCAGCTTTACCCATTTATTGGCAATCCCACTAATAATATGCCAGATGGACTGCCATTTAAATTCACCCACTACCTCGAATTGGTTGATTATACAGGCCGAGTGATTCGTCCAGATAAACGCGGTTCGCTTGATCTCTCATTGCAACCTATTTTGCGAAGGCTTGGTCTTAATTCACAGGATTGGATTGATCGTGTCACTGCCTTTGATGGTCGTGCTCTGTCGGTAATAGGCGAGGATGAGTCGTTAAAACGATACAGCGTATCCCATCGTCGTCAGCGGCAATTGCGTAACCATTTCCATCATCAGTAAATTCCCTAAATAGTCTCTTTAGCCAGTATTAATCATCACAAGGTTTGAAATTAATTAGGTTCAAACCACAGAGGTGATGTGTTCAAAATTTGAGATATCTCTATCATAACGATATTTATCGTTAATTTGATTGTTTCTTAAATGAAATTAGCGCGTTCATTAACCGAATAACAAACATAGCTTAAATGTCTGCGAAAGCTAATGTGATGAGATTGCCTATTTAACTGGGTTAATAAGGTGGGTGGCCGGGTTACTGAGTTCTGAAAATTTGAGTTATCTTTGTCATAACGATATTTATCGTTAATTTGATTGTTCTCAAAGTATCAATATATTGAACAGCAAAAAGGCTATCGAATCGCTAAAAGTCATCAGGAAGTGATCCCTGAATCAGCGAGTGAAGAGGTTGCATCGGCGCTTGCTATTGAGCAAAACCATCCTGTTTTAAAAGTCATTTCATTAGGTGAGCTTGAAGATGGTCAGCGATTTGAATACACCATTCATTATTTTCGAGTTAACCAGTATCGGTTTAGTTTTACTGCGCGTCGAGGGATAGAGTAGCACTATTTCTCTTCTGCTCAGTTATAGCTCTTCTTCACCTAAAGTCGCCACAATTTGGATGATCCAGTCTTCGAATGTGCGCCAAGAGTTCAGCTCATTTAATACATTCACGTATTCAAATACCGGATATTCGTGGCAATAGATAGCAAAGTTATCCGGTGTGTTACGATTGATGGTAAATCCAAAGTAATCGCCCATCGAATTTGCTGTCCCGATCATACAAAACTGGTCTGTGATTGGTTCCTCTTCCTCTAAATTTTTAAGTTCTTCAGAGGTTTGTTGTATCTGTTCGAGAGAGAAAATATCAATACCTAGGCCATATTGAGGATCATAAAATAAACGAGAGTGGCCAATCTCTTTCAGAAAAACGTTTAACGCAAGCGGAAAATGCCAACCCAATGTGGTTTCTGTGGCTGCGATCTGCTCATCATTATAGGTTTCCAATTGAGTAAACTCACACTCACAGTCATCCCCGATGTGAATGGCACAACCGTGGCTTTGAATCATCCATTGCTTTAATTGTTCAATTGCTTGCTCAAATGTCATGGTCTCTCAACTATTTTTTAATTATTGAAGTCATCACTGTTAATGCCGTTATTCTTGGTGAATCTGTGCATTGGGGCATTTATTAGATTAATTGTAAATGAATTAGGGTGTTATAAATAGTAAGAAAGTAAATAGCAATAGCACGATAGGCATTCGCTATACCGCCAATGCCTATTTGTATCTGATGTAATACGCTCGTAAATGAAGATCAGCTATGATTGTCTGGTTTGAAATTGCGACACTGCTTTATCCATCTGATTGGCCTGCTCTGATACTGAACCCACTTCGCTTAGCACAGCTTGCGCGGTTTGCATGTTGTTCTCAGAAATGCTGTTAAGCTCGGTAATTGAATTGCTGACTTGTCCCATTACAATTCCTTGCTCTTCAATTGCTGATGCAATGCGCTCTGAGTTACTTTGAATAGAGGACATATCATCAATAATTTTGCGCAAGCGTTCATCAAGTTGCTGTGATGATTGCTGGGTTTGCTGTCCTTGAGCTGTGCATTGTTTGATATCGCTGATAACTCGGTCCATTTGTGATTGAATGGCTGAGACAACACTGGTGATCTCACCGGTTGATTGGCGCGTTCTCGTTGCCAGAGAGCGAACTTCGTCGGCAACAACGGCAAATCCACGGCCTTGTTCACCTGCGCGCGCCGCCTCAATCGCGGCGTTAAGCGCTAACAGGTTGGTTTGTTCGGCGATATCTTGAATCATTGTCACCGCTCCACCAATCTTCTCGACATATTCGTTGAGCGAGGCAATTGATTGTTGGCTAGATTGTAACTTGTTTGAGAGCAGGTTAATGCCACTTGAGGTGGTTTCCACCACTTGGCGGCCACCTTCAGCGTTATTTGCAGCCTGTTGCACGCCATCCACTGCAATATTGGTGCTTTCAGATATTTCACCAATTGTAGCGACCATTTGCTGCACCGACGTTGCCATGGTCGTGGTATGTTCGGCTTGCACATGAAACTGCCCAATTGCGGCCTGTAATTCGTCATGCATATTGGTGGTACTGCGGGTGAGTTGGGCAGATTTACTTTGAGTGCCACAAATGAGTTGCTCAAACTTATCGAGTAGTTGGTTAAAATAAGTGCTAATCGCGCTCAGTTCATCTTTTCCTTTTACTTGGGTTCGCAGCCCAATATTGTTGCTGTTCGCAATGGTTTGCATCACTGTGAGTAATTGATGAACCTGCTTGTTAATCCCGCGGGATATCTGCCAGATAAAGCCTAAAATCACGAGGATCACAATCACTGTAACGGCTTGTTTAATCAGGCCTAGTTCACGTTGCATCCTTGCTATCTCTTTATTGAGCGCTTTGGAAAAGTTCTTGAATTGCTCCTCCACATTATGTGATCGCTCCCGTGTGACGCCAAGTTCACCTTCGTTATAAGCAAGACCAATGCGATTTTTTTGCGCCGCGATAAGTTGCGCTGACTGTAATAGCTTTGGATAAGTACCCAATGCTGAGGTGTCTGATAATTTGCCATTTTTAACGGCTTGGTCCAGCTTATCTAAGCGCAGTAATGTCTCGGCATTTGCCCCTTTAGTCGCTTGTAACAGCTGTGCATTGTAGTTTTTCCATAAGCCGCTATTAGGGTCTAATCCAAGGATGAGATAGGCGTCCACTAATTGCTCAAATGCGTCTCGATATAACAGCAAATCCTTTCTAAGATCATCTGACGAGCCAAGTTTGTGCTGTTTTAAGAGTGTCGCAAGTTGGCTTTGCATTGAGAGAAACTGCTCGCTGTTGGCTTTAAATGTATCCAGATATTTGGCATTTTGTCTGAGTAAAAAATCTTTTTCATTGCGACGCAAGTTTAACAGTCGGATCTCCAGCTTATCTACCAAGGTGCTGGCTTGCACAAGCTCATTCGTTGTCTTGGCAAATTGACTGGTCACGAATACTAATGAAAGTACCCCAAGTATTGCTATACCACCTAAGAGATATAATTTCTGTTTAATATTCATAGTGATGCTCAATTGCTAATAATCACTTTATGGATTTATAAAGCCATAAAGTCAGAATATAAACACGAATCTCTGCTTTGGTGCATAAGCGGCTTGTGAGCGGATATTCGTGAAACCTCATAGAAAATTTAGCATATGGTGAAAAAATCATCGCAAAGAGTGTTAGCTCATAATGATTGTATGAAATTTATCCAACTTGAATGATGGTGGAAATATCCGCAAGATAGAAAAGGAATCTCAACATGGAGGAAATCACATGAATAGCGAAACCGAAGCATTGCGTTTAATCCACGAGAGTTTAAGTTCCAACGGTGACACAACGGTTCTATCGAATTGTTATCGCAAGTGGGCTGAGCATTATGATGCCGATTTGCAAAGCGAAAAATACGCGGCACCGGAGTTAATGGTCGAAAAGCTTAACCAATATCTTTGCCAGTCAAATGATTTTGCTGATGGGCTTGGCTCATTACACATCGTTGATTCTGGTTGTGGTACCGGGCTGGTGGGGGCGGCTCTTGCTCAAAAGGGCTTTGAAAATATCGATGGTTTTGATTTGTCAGACGAGATGGCCGTAAAAGCGCAGCAAACTGGTGATTATAAAAATGTTTCTGGTGGGCTTGATCTTGCATCTGCTAAAGAGCAGCTACCTGCGCAGAGTTATGATATTGCCATCTCTTGTGGTGTGTTTACACCAGGCCATGTTGAACCGATTCAGGTGAAAAATATTCTCCCCTTGGTTAAAAAAGGTGGTTTGGTCATGATCAGTGCGCGTGTCGGTTACGATAATGATTATGGATTTGGCCGCTGTATGAATGAACTTGAGCTACAAGGCGCGCTTAAAATTCTCACCTGCATGTCTAATTATCCCTACACCAGCGATGAAAATGCCAACTATTATCTGATGCAAAAACAATAAAATATCTTTCATACTTGTTAGGGGCATACTCTCGAATCACTGATAGTTTGCTCCTGACTATGGCTGTGCTTGCTAATACGCGGAGTGGTTGAGCTTTCTAAGTAGCACAAAAATACCAAGCGATAGAACACCAAGAATCGCGCATAAAATGCTTGCTCTGTGAAAGTCAGCATCAAGCACAGCATTGTATATTTCGAGCGAGATTGTGTTGGTTCGTCCTGCCAGATTGCCACCGATAATTAAGGTTATTCCTACTTCACCGAGTGAGCGAGCGGTTGCTAACATTAATCCAGCACTCAATGGGCGAATGAGCGAGGGCATAATGACGAGCACAAAGGTTTGCAGTTCATTTTTGCCAAGCGTTCGAGAGGCTTCAGCCAGTTTGAACAGATCGCGTTGCATAGCCGATTGGAGCGGCTTTATGACCAATGGCAAGCCAGCAACGACTGCTGCCAAATAGACCGCCAATGGGGTAAAAATCAGGTGAGGGTGAAGCCCCAGTTTACCGAATAAGCCATTTCTCCCCAATAACACTAAGAGAATGAATCCCGTCCCAATGGGTGGAAAGACAAGGGGAAGGGTAATGATAAAATCGAGTGTCGCCGTGAGCAGATTATGGCGCGTCGCCAGCAAATAGCTGAGCGCCACGCCCAATATGCTTAAGCAGACAATGGCGACCAGAGCTGTTTTTGCCGTGAGTATTAGCGGAAATAATAAATCTGGTTGGGGGAACATATCAGCGTAAACCGTGGCGTTTTATAATTTCATTCACCCCATCGGAGGATAGGCAATGTCGATAACGAGTGACAGCTTCTTGCTGGCTAAATCCGGGCAAAATGGCCGAAACAATTTGGATGGGTTGATAGCCGCTCGTTAAGGGCATAAACCCGCCTATTTTATCCTGCACTTTTTGAATGTCCGTTAGGTTTGCAAAACCTGCATCGACTTCACCTGTGACCAGATAAGCGCTGACCTGCGGAACTGTTGAAGTCACATACAGCTTGTTCTTTATGTTTTGATAAAGGTGCTGATGTTGTAAATATTGTTTTCCCGCACGACCATAGAGCGCCTTGGTTAAATTGGGAATGGCTATCCGTTTAAAAGCGCTGTTGTTAAGATCAACTGGCTGCTGAAGCGCTACACCTTTGCGCCAGGCAAGAACCAATGTTCCGCGCCCGATGCTGTCATATTGAGCGACTTGAACGTGATGGCCGATAAAAAATGATTTTGCGGCAATCACCGCTTCAATTTCCCCGGTGGTGGTAATCTGCGCTTTCATTTGTCCAAAATTGCCAAATGAAGCCTCAATATTGAGTTGTTCTGCTTTTTTACAATATTGGGCGATATCCATGACAAGCTGGCGATATCCAGCTCCAGCTGTTAGCCGCAGAGTTGTCATGGATTGCGCAGCTGCGCTAAACGTTGTGAATATACTTAAAATGAGTACTAATCGTTTTAAAGTCATATCATTTCCTTGATAAATCAGGTTATCCCTAATGTGGTTATGAATATTCTTGAGCCAGACTGACCTGGCCATTCTCAATTTGATAGGTTTTATCGGCGAGCTGTTCGATTTCATCGTTGTTATGGCTGACCAATAACAAACTCATATCAAATTGTTCTGGCAGCTTTTTCAGATATCCCATAAGCAAAACTTTGCGCTTTGCATCTAAAAAAGACATGGGCTCATCTAACAGGAGTAATTTGGGTTTTGATAACAAAGCTCGACCAATTGCAACGCGCTGCGCTTCGCCGCCAGAGAGTGAAGTTGGCGAGCGTTTTAATAATGGAGCAAGAGCTAACAGTTCAACCACCTGATTAAATCGTTCGCTGGCTAAAGCTGTTTTGCCCGAAAAGAGCAAGTTGCGCTTAACTGACATGAAGTTAAATAGCCGTTTATCTTGAAAAATATACCCGACCTGTCGTTTTTCAGGGGGTAAGTTTACTTGTTGGTTGGCATCAAATAAGATCTGTTGGTGCATATGAATATGGCCAGCATCAGGTGTGATAAGCCCTGCTAACATATTCATGATGCTGGTTTTACCAGCGCCAGAATGACCAGATAGTGCGGTGATAGAGCGTTCATTCAAACTCATTTTGGCACTAATATGGGTGACTCCAACTTGCTTTTCAAGTACGGCTGTAATCATCGTAATAAACAACTCGCTATATTATTTTTTATATAACGATTTATTTATACGCGGATTAAAACAGCTGTCAATTGCAGCTAAGATCAGAAGTCATAAAATGAAGGGGCAGATGAGTGTTGAGAAAATAGGTTTTACATCTCCAATTAGTGATGATGCCGACAGATAAATCCTTTTTTTAAATCTAACGACTGCTCAAACTCTGTTAATTTTGCGCTAACCTGCGCTAATAGCTGATACCATTGATTCTCGCTGATGCCATCTGGTCGCATATCTTTTAGCCCTTTGATATGTGTGACTGCACCATATAAAGCGTTAAATTCAACTTTATAAGGACGAGAGGCCATTTTCCGTTTGATTTCGGCATCATTTTGCGCGATTAAATAAGCGAGCATGCGTTTGGTTGTGTCTGGTTGCGGCGCACTGACTACATCAAGCTTGCGATACAATACTTCTAATTCTTTTAAAATATTGATGATATCACTCATATTGTTTGCTCATCCAAGGCAATGGGTTAGTCTTCATCTTCAAAGCAGATTATACCAATATCGATTGGGTCAATAATAACGAGTGCTAAATCCATGGTCGAATGGGTGATGGCATTCCAAGCCACTCTGCCATTTTCTAAAATTTGCCCATTTGTCAGGTACGTCGCCGATTTATTATCGAACAGTGCGATAAACATGTTGGCGATGTGTTGTGCTGTTTTAAACGGCATCATCTGAATTTGATATGCAAGACTTTGATAAAGCAGGCTGGTTAATAAAGACTTTGCTTGCTGAGTATCGAGAGTTTTCCATTGATGATTCAGTGGCATAAATCCAAAACTTTGAATATACGTATCAGCGCAGCTCATCGCTGATTGGTTAGACATCGGGCGAGGACGCTTATCGATAGTTAGTAAGCCCTCAATTCCTTCGTGAGTCATTAGAAATTGGCTGATTTGCTGGTAAGTTTGCATCATGGTTGAATTGACTTGGCAATTATTGAGGTGATTTCCTCAAGGAGTTGATCAATGACCGCAATCTCTGAGTGCTGGCAATCAGTGCTACCTTGTCGGTCGATATCATATTGCAGGCGCTGCTTGGCGATGGTTAATTTATTAACCACCTGCTCACCTGTTTGCGGAATTGGATTTATCCAACCCAGCACACTAAACAACTGTTCAGCACCACGCTCAGATAACTTTCGAATCAGTGTAATTGAATTCATCGGTGCTATATTGCCTCATGAGTGAATAGCCACACCCTAAAGATATTTGGCCAAAAGCACAACTGATCGCGGCTAAGTTTAATGAGGTTAAGCGAACACGAAACATAATTCACTTCCTATTTCTTATAAGATTCAGTTATTAAATAGGTAATGAATCAAACTGTGTATATTTAATATTCTCAAAATTTAAAAATAACATATTGGCGATAAATAAAGCCCTGCCAAGAGGCAATAAAATCATCTAATGTTTTTATAAATCAATGGATTAATTGTTTTTTGAGCTATTTATTATGAATGCTTGTTAACATCTTGGTTTCCTAAGTGTGACATATAACACATAACCTAGTATGCTCTTTAACTTATCAAAAATTGGCCAATAGAGTCGATTAATTATTAGCTTAAAGCTAAAAATTACAACATAGATTATTCATATAGAGGAATAGTGGTTATGGTCGCGTATTTATTTCAGCGATTTCGGTTAACGGCATTAATTACGGCATTTAACGGGATACTCATTGCGCTGCTTATTTTAGGTGGTATTAGCGCGGTAAATCTACTTGCTGGGAAATTATACAGCTTTCAAAAAAGCTACTTAATTCGCCAGGTGAGTGTCACCGGAAAAATATTGTCAATGTCAGCTGAAAATCCCAATCAATTAAGAAAAGCGTTGGATAACGCTCGATGGGGTGAAAATAACAGCGGCTATTTCTTTTTAATGGGCAGTGATGGTGTCAAAGTTTTAGTATATCCGGCTAATCCCGCCAAAGAAGTGAATGGCCTTGGCACGATTCACCTTATCTCTGGTGGTACTCTTGCTCAGGCGGTGCGTCAGGCGAGTGAGTCAAATCAACCTAAATTGGTCAGTTATAAATACACGCGACCAGGTGAAACAAAACTGCTGACCAAGGCCTCCTATTTATATCCACTTGGCAAAGATAAACCAGTTTTAATTGGCGGATCATATTTGGAACTTGCCGGGCAGCTATCACATAAACTTACCGTGGAGATAACCATTGGGTTAGTGATTTGTGTGCTGGTGATTGGTACCTTGATCTGGCTTTTAGCGGGCCATATTAAACGGCGAATTCAGCTGTTAAGAGAGGGGATTGAACGTTTCTCTCAAGGTGATTTTCAGTTTCAATCAAAGCTTTCTGGTAGTGATGAATTTGCGCAGTTATCTGGCTATTTGCAAGATTCTCAAAAACTACTTGGCCAATCAATCCAAAAGCAAATTCAGATGAGTCAGAGCGTTGAATATAGTGCTTCACAGATTGATAAGAGCCTTGAGCAAACCAATGCCAATGTGGACCATCTGCTTAACGAGGTTGAACAGCTTGGCAGTGCCATGGAAGAGTTGGTGGCAAGTGTTGAGCAAGTCCACGTTACAACTGAAGAGACTTCACATCAATCAAACCAGACCCGCGAAGAAAGTGAACGAGGCCAGCAATTAATTACCAATGCCATTAGCAGTATTAATCAGTTGGACACTCAGTTGCATCAAGGGAGTGAATCAGTCGAGGCGGTTAGTGCAGGGGTTCGCTCGATTGGTGAAATGGTGACAACGATTCGTAGCATCTCTGAACAGACTAATTTGCTGGCATTAAATGCCGCAATTGAAGCGGCTCGAGCTGGCGAGCAAGGACGCGGCTTTGCTGTTGTTGCTGATGAAGTGCGCGTCCTTGCAGGAAGAACGCAAAAGGCAACGGGTGATATCGAAACGCTCATCGAACAGTTACATAAACAGGCGGCCAACGCTGTTGATGGTAGTGAACAGAGTATTGAAGTTGGTGCGACAAGCCATGCCGCCGTTAGCCAGGCAGGGGAGCAATTTTCGGCAATTTTAGCCAATATCGAACAACTTAATGATCGTAATAACGGTATTGCTAGTGCAACAGCTGAGCAAGCAACGGTGACTCAAACAATGAGTCAGAATGTTTCAAGTGCTTTGCAAAGCCTGCAAGATGTTGGTGAACAGCTCAAACAGATTGCGCATAACAGCGAGTCATTGCGTATCCAATCTAATGAGTTAGAGCAGATGTTGGCGCAATATAGAGTTTAACGGCCCGCAATCTTAAGCGGTGCCTTTCAATGAAGGTTGGGTATTGTCTGAAAATCGGCAATATCCCGCTTTATTTTGTGGCTTTTGACTCACTTAGTGTTATAGAAAATAGCTATTTAATGACTCACTCAATAATGTATCATTTGCCCATCACTCAACAGTTAGACACAATTTGAAAGATATCGAACTGATTCCCGAATTAGCCCAATGGCAACGCGATAATAGTGACTCTTTTTCAATAGTTGACTGGACGGCTATTCAATTAACACCTGAGCTGATGATTGGTGTCGCCAGTATTTTGTGGCCAAGGTTCATCTGTGAGCACGGCGGCGTTTTTTTTAGCTGATGGTTACAGTAGTGATAGTTTTCAAAGCTGGTTTGAGCGCAGTAATCATGACTTATATGCGGTACAAAGTTTGCTGAATCATCGCCATATTAGCGACATGTTTCTACAAGGTAGTGACGCAAAGCCTTCAAGAATTCAGCTTGAATATATCGGCCAACTGTTAGTTGAGATGTGGTCAAGCAAATTGCATCGGGAGTTCCCAAACTTGCAAATCCATGTTGAATTACTCAATTTTGATAGCGATGATTGGGTAAGCCCTGCAATTACTTTTGGGGTCGTAAATAGCTATTAATTGTTAGCAAAAAAATGCGTGTCTTGGATAACCAGCGTTAAGTGAAAGGTAAAACAGATGAAGTTAAGTCATGATGTAAGTGGGGCGCTAAGGACATTTGCGTACTTTATGGCAAGTGGAACCCATTATATGCTCAAGGGCGTTAATTATCTTGAACTTTATGGCTCAGAACCGAGTGCGATTGAGCGCGTCTACGCCATTTTTACCAATGTGTTAGAAGTCGATGAAGACGGTCAGGTTTTAAATTTTACCCATGCCCAAAGGCGTGCCACCGATTATTTAAAATCCTATTGTGATTCTTCGTATAAAGTTGTTCCGCCATTAGAAGATTGGGAAATGGAGCTTTATGGTCCACCAAGCATGCAAGATAAAATCTAATATTCATGCTCAAACTAGTGATGGCATGATTTCACTTGAGCCAAAAGAGCTAGAAGAGCGTCTTGGTTCAATTTGTTTTGAGTTAAATGTGCATTGTTGCACGGCGAATCAGAATGTTACGTGTCAATTGTCTGATGTTTGGGTTAGCTACAGTGAGCTGAATGCCTTTGAATCCCAGCTGTTGAATCAAGAGGTGGCACAGCTTATCGACATGAGTGGTGATTGTGTCTTGCTCATTAAAGCATCGAGCGATTTTACTCTCATTGAGCTGAACCCTGATATTGAACCTTTGGTAAAAGCTTCGCCTTCGGTAAAAGTGATATTGCTCACCAAGACCAGCATTAAAGATGCGCTTTATCAAGCGATGAGAGATTACCCTAAGTGGTGGTAACGCGGCTCATCAGCGCTGTTCTAGCATGCTTTTTATCTTTTAAATAATGAGATCTTCTGGCGATAGAAGCGCTTAAATTAGCTCTATTGGCGTGAAGAATGCCTGCCTTTTTTGGACAGTCCAATTCGCGCCCAATAGCGGGTAAATTTATCATCTTGGTTTTTTAAGAATATGAATAGGATGAGTGTCATTCCCCATAAAGCCATGGTAAGAAAGTTACTTATTCCTATCATATTAAATCCGCTTTCCATCGCTTGAAGCAGGATGAGAGCCAGTAGAATGCCGATGGTTTTGCCAAAACCGCCGTCTGGATTGATGCCGCCAAGTACCGACGCCAAAATGGTGACCAATAAGAATGATCCGGCATACGAAGCTTTAGCTGAATTGTATTTTGACATCATAATGAGTGCTGCGATGACGCAAAAAAGAGATGATAAAATATAACAGTAGATGATGATTTTATTAGAGCGTGTTGATCTTTGCGGTATAAAAAGCAAGCAGCAAATGGGGCTGTTATAATGGTTTCGCCAAAAATCACAA
>NZ_JBEQCS010000010.1:0-152850 GCF_046054195.1 Celerinatantimonas sediminis | reverse complement strand
TTTATGGCTCATGGACACCTCTTTTTTTAGCTAGTTTATCTAACTAAAAGGTGTCTAGGAAATCAGTGGCGATTCAGAGGCCTTCGGCTATCGCTACCATCACAGTAGAGTTTAATATGTTGCTAATGATTCAGTAGCTCTTAAACAGTCTAGATTGACGAGGGAAACGGTTTCGTTTTGAGCAACTGATGAAAAGTATGTTGAAGCTTTTTATTGAACTCATCACCTTGTGGAGCATGAGAAAAAAGCAATATACTTTTCACTAGATAGCTTTTTAAGTAGCTAATATATTTAGGGGAGCTTAGATGAAATAAAGTTAAAATTATTAGAGTTTATTGATGTACTGTTCCGCACTATTGAACAGCTTATCACATATTTTTTTCTGGTTAGCATACTCAGAAGTGCCTTCAGACATAGAATCAAGGACACTTTTGGCTTCTTGATATTCTGTAACCATAAAAGTAAGTCTTTCTTCAAGGTTATTTTTTTTATTTTTATTTTTTGTGTTTTTTACTTTTTTTCGCATATCACTCTCAACTTATTGTTCTTATTCTAATAAAAATTCTCTTGTCATTATGACGAATAAAATATTTAGCAGTGAACAATTAACTTTTTTCTTTAGGTATTTTTTGCTCACGCAAAACATAATACCAATATATTTTTCGATTGGTTCTTCGATTCATTAAAATCCTATTAAATATTTGAATAAAAGCTCACACCAATAGGCGAGAGCTTTATCGAAAGGTTTACAATAAAGTAACATTACCCGCTTGTGGGCCTTTATTACCTTGTTCTACATTAAAGGCAACTTTTTGACCTTCAGCCAATGTTTTGAAGCCATCTACAGCTATTGATTTGAAGTGAACAAATACATCTGCACTACCACTGTCAGGAGTGATAAATCCAAAGCCTTTTGCTTCGTTAAACCATTTGACTAAACCAGTTGTTTTATTTGACATATATATCTCGATAGATTGATTAAATTAAAAGAAAGCTACTAAATAATAAATGAAGAAAAAGTTATCGCAGGATAGATATGACGAATCAGATCGAAAAAGGCTGAGAAGAGCTTGAACTAAATATTTTATCAATAGCTCACTGTTTGAGCTGTCGATACTATACACCATATACAGATAATAGATATTAATTTCTTTATTAATTTTTTATTCAATAAAATCAGTATCTTAAAAATAAATCTTTGCCAAACAACGTTTGCCCCCTGTGAAATTGGCATTATTTTTAAATAAATTTAAGAATTGGGGCTCATTATGAATACCCACGCTTTGTTCTGTCCTCAAGTTAGGTAGCGGAGCTCTTACATAGAATCCTTTACAAAAATGGTCGTACTAACACCTAAATATAAAAATCGTTTCCCTATAATCTGACGTCTTTAATTCTAATTTTTTGAGTTTTTCAATATTTATAGAAAGTTACTATTTTTAAGCCCTAAATCATAAGATAACAGGAAATATTTTCACAAATCTCACACGCGACCTAATAAAAGAAAAGGGCTAATCATTGATTAGCCCCTGGTTAGATTAGAATCTAAAAACAGATTAGATTTTGAAGCGTCCGACCTCTTCACGAATCGAGTCAGCCACTTCATTTAAGCGATTTACCTGCGCAGCTTCCGTGTCTGTTTCGTTCGCAAGCTGAGTTGCGACCACTCGAATGCTTTCACTGTTACGGCTAATCTCTTCGGTAACCGAAGTTTGCTCTTCAGCTGCGGTTGCGATCTGGTTTGACATATCTGAGATCTGCTCAATTGATTGCGCAATAATTTTGAGGCTTTCAGCGGCGGTGTTGGCATCATCAACGCTGGTTTTCGCAATCACCTGGCTACTATTCATCACCCCAACGGCCTGTTCGGTAGAACCTTGCAGCTTGTCGATCATCATTTTAATTTCTACTGCTGATTTTTGCGTTTGCTGCGATAGCGCTCTTACTTCATCAGCAACCACTGCAAAACCACGACCATGTTCACCGGCACGAGCCGCTTCAATAGCAGCATTAAGTGCCAACAAGTTGGTTTGTTCGGCAATATTGGTGATGGTTTCTAAGATGGTGCTAATGCTTTGCGCATGCTCACTCAGCTCACCAATATGACCGGTTGTTTCCTCTACCTGTTTAGCTAGCTCTTCAGTGGAAACACGGCTTTGGTGCACTTGCTCGCGCCCTTTTTGCCCCATCTCGACCGAATCGTTAGCGGCATGCGCGGTAGTTTCTGCATTATTAGCAATCTCAGCGGTTGCACTACTCATCTGTGTGACAGCTGCGGCTATCTGTTCAATCTCTTGTTGCTGAGCACTCACTCGCTGTGCGCGTTCCATGGATGAGTCATGAATCGCGGATGCTTCATTACGCAATTTCTCAGCCATGGTTGCAAGACGACTCACCACACCATGCATGTGAGTGACAAACTGGTTGAATCCAGATGCCAACTGACCAATTTCATTTTGCTCGTTCTTGACACTAATTCGGCTGGTTAAATCACCTTTACCATGAGCAATTTCGTTTAGTGCATCAGACACACGCTCTAAATCTTTAAATGCCAGCTTAAATACATAAAACAGTACAAAAGCGAAGATCACAATTAAGATACCCGCGATCACAAGACGTTCGTACATCGAGTTATAAATAGGTGCCATTAACTGATGCTTGTCCATAAAGAACACCATGACCCATTGGGTATGCGGGATGGTTAGGCTATAGACAAAGCGGTCTTTACCAGCAATATTCTGCTCAACCAAAACCCCTTTTTGAGCCAAATTGAGCAAGTTATCATGGTTAAAATAGCTGTCGACATCGGTTGCTTTGTGGGTGATTAAGCTTTTATCTGGATAAGCGATGATATTACCCTGCCGATTAATCAGCATTGCTTTACCAGAGCCTGGAATTTTTAAAGATGAAACCTGTGCAGATAATTGGTCAAGCGTGATGTTTCCCCCGACAATCCCGAGCAATTCATTATCTATATAAACCGGATAAGTCAGAATAATACTGAGCTTTTTGGTGGTTGAGCTCTGAATTGGGCCGAGAATGGCTGGCTTACCAATCTGTTTCGCCTCTTGATACCAGCTATGTTTGCGTGGATCGTAATTATAACGGCGGTCATCGATACGAGGGTCTTGGCGGAACATTTGACCATTTTCAGCACCGAAATAGGTCAGTGAAAATGCCCCACTGCGAAAGGCTTGGGCAATCACCGGATAAGGTGACATCTGTGAAGGTGGCACTTTTTCAATGGCGGTACCTAGTGATTGCAATACCAGTTGGCGCCCATGTAGCCAGTCGCCCACACTACGCCCGTAGGAAACAGCTAAATGTTGCGAATCCACTAATAATGATTGCTTAAGCTGTTTAGTTGCAGAGAGCGTGCTCTCAGTAACTAAATAAACAGTCGTTACAATCACCGCGGCCATACTGACAAATAATATTTTACTGCGCAAAGAAATGCTCGGCATTCGAAACTCCTTTTCATTCAATTCCATATCTAATCTGATGTTCTAAGCAATTCCGGCTCGAACGCAGAGATTAAGAAAGAACGGCATAAATGTGTGGAACTAATGGGGGCACTTTTTTGTTGAGGAATCACTAACTTACACTGCGATACAACATGAGTGCTTTAAAATTTTGCCAATTGTTGAACAAAAAGTGACTTTCTACAAGACCGTAAATTAAAAAAACTTAGCAAAATCAATCTAAAAGAATGAGTTTTAGATAAAAAACCCATTAAAAATCAGTGAGTTTATTAAATCAAAATAATTAATTATTTTTTTCGAAAAATGAGGGAGTTATAAACATTAACCGCTAAAAATAGGCTCTGATGAAAATTCTCTTCTGCACAGGGTAAAAAAGACATTAACATAAAGTTATGCATAAATAACAATTTGTTATGATTAGGTTTTGGCAAGATAGGCTAGCGGCTAATAAATAGCCTTTTATTAATTCATAAAAAGGCTATTTATAGCTTAATCGAAACTGACTAGCTGTTTTGCACCAGTGCGCCGTTAATATAAAGTTTATGGCCATTGAGATGCACTTGGCTTAAAGAACCATGGAAGTGCTGAATGTAACTATCATGCGTTAACGTCCAAGAGCTACTGTCATCTAATGTCACACTTACATTCGCTTTAGTGCCATCGGGATTAATCGCGCCCTGATAATCAGATGACTGCGCAAGGTTCATCGTTAAATCCGAAATTCCATCGACTTTAATTTCACCAGAAAGCTTTTGCTGACTGAGATTTAACGTGCAATGACCGCCGTTAGCACCAACTTTACCCCAGCCTCGTTTACCATCATTACCCGCAACCAGCAGCAATTTCGACGATTTGGCAAGATGCATATAAACATTGTATAAATTGATCACGCTAGAGGTATTGGTGACATAAAACATATTGCCATTTTCAGAGGTGAGCGCACCACCGCTCATGGAAAAGGTACTGGTTCCCTGCTGCGCATCACCCGACATACTTTGATAGAGCATGACATTACGGATATTGGCACCGTCTTTACCAGGATTGGTGCCATCCATATGCCCGATTACATCACTGTTGGCCAAAGAGACCGAGTTAAGCCCTTCAATCACGACCGCTTCGGAGTCGTGCGAAACTAATTTTGCGCTACTGACTTTAATATCGGCCGTACTATAGATAGCTGGGGCTCCCATTCGGCCCGCGGTAGTGTAGCTGCCGCCATGCACAAAGATTTTGCCGCCACCTCTATCACTGCGAATGGCAGCTTTATCGCGTGCATGCACGTTCAAGTCGTTGGCATACATCGTCGCACCACCAGCCACTTCAATGCCGCCGGCATTACCACCGGAAACGTCAATTTTAGTGTGATTGATATGTACTAATGCGTGATCATAAGCAAACACGCCCGTTGCGCCTTGGGCAAGCGCATGAATGGAACCGCCATTGATGATCAAATCAGCATGATCAAGCGCTAACACAGCCGCATTTAAGCCGTAGAAACTGGCAGCTTCATTGCTGCTGGCAATGCCTGAGCGTTTATTCACTGTGACATTATCAAGTGTTGCATGGACATAGCCTTGCGCCCGAATGACGTTCTCATCATCACGGCTTGATTCATAACTGCCACCTTTTAGCACTTGAGCATCACTCAGGACATAGGCGCCATCGCCCGTAATTACTTGGTGCGAACCCGGCCCTCCAGGAGGGAAACCGCCGGGTGGTGGTCCAGGAGGCATGCCTTCTGGCGGCGGCCCCATAGGATGACCACCAGCATAAGGACCAGGGCCAGGAGCTTGTGCTGAAGGGTCAGCACTACCATAAGCGACACAGCCACTTAAGGCCATTAGACAACTCAAATATAGAAGCTTTTTCATGGGCTTACTTTGCACTATTAATTAAAACTTAACACTAAGCTTAACAGCGCAATTTTAAATTCCATTGACCCTTTACATTACTTTTGTTTCAAAGCTTTAGTTGAGAACGCCATCATTTACTGCTCCAAACCACCTGTTTCTTTAAACCAATGGATCTGTTCTTTGCCATTACAATGCTCTAAAAACCACTCACGCTCCTCTTCGCCCATATCGCCAAAATCAACATAAAGCAGCAGTTCCTCACTGTTATTAAGCACATGTTTGCGGGTCTGATTTAATGCCGAAGCTAAGATGTGACTCATTTTATCGATGTAGTCATCAAAGGCTTGGTCATCATCATCAATCTCATTGACATAATCTTGCATCTTCCAAAGCCTGTTATTGATGGCATCGAATTCATCTTGTTGCTCACCACAATAGGGCGAGTCGGCAACCGACCAACGTAATTGCTGCTTTAGTTGCTCAAGCGATGCAGGATCGCCAGATTCTTGATAAGCATGCGCAATTTTCTCAAGCCCTTGTTCACTTAAGACGGTCATCTCGACCGAGCCCATTAACGGGTCGGTGTAGAGCACATAAGCATATAACTGCTCTTGTGGATGGCTGGCAATCCAATGCCGATAATGTAGCTCAATAGCTTGAGCAATTTGCTCAGCTAAATCGTGATAATCAGGCTCGGCCTGCATGTAGATTCCTAATTATTTATCGTTAATGATTTAAAGCATATCAGCATCTGCCTGATTAGCCCAATAGCAAGGCATGGCAGTTCCAGCTTGCGGCACGACTTTTAACTCAGATTATGCTTAAATTAGCCTTTAGTAACTTACCAAGTGAACCTGTTATGCCTATTTGGGTCGATGCTGACGCCTGTCCGGTAGTCCTTAAAGAGATTTTATTTCGTGCGGCGAACCGCACCCAAACTATGGTGACGTTAGTCGCCAATCGCTCAATTCAGACGCCGAACTCCGTTTATATTAAAAGCATTCAGGTTAGTGCCGGTTTTGACATTGCGGATCATGAAATTGTCGAACGCACCCAAGCTGGGGATTTGGTGATCACCAATGACATTCCGCTTGCCGCTGAAGTCATTGAAAAAGGTGCGATTGTGCTGAACATGCGTGGAGAGCGCCTCACCGAAGCCAACGTTCGTTCACGATTAAACATTCGCGACTTTATGGATACCTTAAGAGCGAGCGGTATTCAAACTGGTGGGCCTGCACCGATGTCTCAGCGAGACCGAGCTCAATTTGCCAATGAGTTAGACCGCTGGTTAACGCACAATAAAAAGTAGCGCTTGATTTACGATTTATAAATTAAGATATCGCTCGAAAAATCATCAACCGCCATTTGCACCAACGATTAAATTTGCCTATACCTGCAATAGCACAGCAACCTTTTGCCGTTAGAGAACTGCAACGTAGTCATCTGTAGTAATGCTTAAATAGCGAGGAGGCATTATGCTCATCTGTGCCAAAGATGGCTGGCGAGATGATTGGTCAAAAGCAATTCCGTCAACCTGGAACTATCAAACCTGCCACAAATATCAGGCTATTCCTATTTACGCTCTGAGTCAGGACAACAAACTGCACGTTGCACAACCTGTATTGCCGAAATTAAATCCAGCCGCGGCTATTTTGTGGTGGCTGCATAATCGCTATCGTCAGGTTGATGTGAAATTTACCCCAGTCTCTGCAGATGCCACCAAAGCATTTAAAGAAATTTTATGTCAGAGCGTTCATGACGATAAAGCAACTGAGCTTGATAACCGATGGTTAACTGATCAAATTGAAGATGCTCATTCGTATCAAGATTTTGCCAAAATTTATCAGCAAAGTGGCTGGAGTATGACCAACCATTAAGGGTTGGTTCTGACAATGCTATTTTCCTATGCGGGCATAGGAAAATAGCTTAATTTGCTCTTAATTATCCATATTAGTTTGATAACGAGTGGATAAAAAAGACAAATCCTCGAAGTTTAGAGCCCATGGCAACCAGTAAAAACTGGCGGCGATTGAGCATCTGTGGTTGATATTGATTCATCAACCGATATAAATGATAACGAGTCACGGCTTTGGCAATAAGCCAATCAGGGCGCCAACGAGCTTTGCACAAAGTTGTTCGCTCAAAGTCCACTAACCCAAGCTGGCCACCTTCATCAACGACAATATCACGAATCGGCATTGAATGACGGGCTACCCCTGATGCAAGCATATTTTCCACAATAACCGCTAAATCCATTAGATTCTGCACCGACAAATAGGTCGCAGAAACGCCAGGCAAACGTGACATCTGCAAAGTTCGATTATTGTCATCGTGGTAATACAACGAAGGGGTTCCGGGGGTATTTTCCAAACGACTCAACGCTTGTTTTTCTAAATGATAACGGCGAGTAGTGCTGTTTGATGTGGATTTAAAGTGTTTAGTGACATGCTCATCACTAATTTGTAGCAGCATTTTAGAAGTATTATAAATCCCATCCACAACTTTTTTGTGAACCACCTTATCGCGCAGATTCTTTTTCATAGACGGACTTATCCTAGACGGCTTTTTTATCAAAAAACTAGAAATAAGCATGATGAAAGCGAGCTTTGAGTAAACCAAAGCCAGACAAAGCGAGCTTTACGGCCAATCGGGAATAACCTCAACTAACCACTTAGCGATAAATACAAGATGAATTATCAAGCTAGGAGCAAGCATACAATTGCTCATCACACCTTCACGATGAGTCCTTATCGCGATGTATGCAATCCTTGCAACCTGACTCTATAGAGATGTGAAAACACGCCATAAAGACAAGCTAAGAGCGGGTATTATTAATCTTTAGCAGAGTAAAAATCTAGTTTCAAAAGAAAATTCTGACATAAATAAACGAAAATTTACCTTTATTCACACTCAACATTATATTTTTTAAGTAAATCTTCAGATTAGTGTGCTAGCGAGATTAACAATTACTTTCCCAAAACGAAACCTAACGGTTCGCTGAAAATGACATTTTGAACATTGATTTGCCTTATTCTTTAGGCAGATAAATACTGGCACAGACAGGGATCTCTGATATATTTAGGCTCCTGAGCTGAGTTCTGCGTTAGCGGCTGAACAGTCTTATCAGCTATTTGTAAGTGGAAAAGGAGCCCCATGTTTATCGCCTTCATTGCGGCAATTATGCCGGTGTTAATTGTCGCCTCACTCGGTGCTTGGCTGAGTGTCAAAACCGCTTATCTAGACGACCCTAATCTTCCCCGCTTAATCGTTAATGTTGGTATGCCATGCCTGCTTTTAAATTCGATGCTTGGCGGGCATGTTGATTTTCTAGGAATGGGCAAATTAGTCGCCGCTAGTGCATTGGCATTAGCGGGAATGGTGATTGTCTCATTGGTTGTGATAAAAGCGATGGGGCTCAAAATCCAGTATTTTCTACCTGTTCTAGTGAATCCAAATACCGGCAATTTGGGGATCCCAATTGCGATGTCATTACTTGGTAATCAAGGGGTGGCTGGCGCGGTGATTATCTCTTCGATTATTGAAATTAGCCACTTCACGCTTGGCATTGGCTGTATGTCTGGCACCTACTCTCCCAAACGCTTACTGGCAAATCCCCCTGTAATTGCTCTAATTATCGGTGGCCTATTATCAGGGTTTCATGTTCCAATTCCCCACTTTGCGCTGCAAGTTTTTGATCTATTAGGCGCGATTACTGTCCCTATTATGTTGTTGATGTTAGGCCGGTCGCTGGCCCATATGAAAGTACATGAAGCAAACTGGGGAAGACTTGCGATTCTGTCACTCTATCGACCAGCTATTGGCTTTTCGATGGCTTGGGGCGCGGGCATGCTTTTGCATTTGTCGCCACTACATATGGCCAACTTAATGATTGCTTGTTCTATGCCAGTTGCCGTACTGAACTATATTTTTACCACCCGTTACAAGGGGCCTGTGAACGATGTTGCAGGGCTCACTTTTTTAACGCTGCCAACGGCTTTAATTGCATTGGTCATTATTAAAATGTATTTCATCGCAGCTTAATTAAACGCTTTAGAAACACATCAAGCCCGAGCATCACTCGGGCTTTTTTGTCGATAAAATAAACAAAATTCTTTAGCTAAACGGCTTAGTTTTTCCTAACTGATTGTATTTGTCGTTAATTTCAAAACTAACTAATAACAAATTTATTAGCGTAAAATAAACTATACAAACTGATTCCATTTAAAAAAAACAGGACTAATATATATTGCATATGCAGAAGGTATTCCGCATATAAAACAAAGGGTTAATTATTTATTGTCAAAAAGAGGTATTATCTCATGGCTAAAAATAAAGGTGCTAAAAAAGCAGCTCCTGCTAAACAACCTGAACCTAAAAAAACTGGCGCTAAAGTTACTAAATAATTTTTAGTACCAACCCACCTCTAAACACATGCAGGTCTGTGTGTTTAGCTGCAAGCCCCGCTCCCAAAAAAGTGGGGCTTGTATAGATTTAAGCCTTCAATCTTTTCTTCTTAATCAAATTTTATATACGTAGCTTGAGCCGTATGACTCTTTTGTAAGCACTGTTATAAACTCAGATGCCTAAGCTGTGTCATCGCCCTTTGCCTATAACCACAGAAAAAGAGCGAGACAACTAGGGGCTGTTGATCTTTGGTGGTTGAATTTTGTTCAAATTAAACGCATTTTGAACGCGCCGCATCCTGTGTCGCTTAATGAGTCAAGCAAGCAGGGTGCAACAAAGTTCAGGATGCGTTTAAATGAACCCGAAGGGCAGTATCTGAGAGGAATTTATCCAGCGTTAAACGTTCTTTGTGGAGAATGACTACACGGCACAACGTTTATCTGCCTAAATTCCTCTCAGGTTGCTGCAAAACTAATCACAAAAGGTCAACAGCCCCTAACTAGCTATTCGCCTTGAGCCTTTTGCAAACTATCGTGGCTTAAGAGCTGTTCGGCCATTGGACAACCTAAGTAATCCATAATTCCTCGCGCAGCATGACGGCCTTCAGCCATTGCCGTGACGACTAAATCAGCACCGCGAACAGCATCACCACCAGCAAAAATTTTCGGATTAGTGGTTTGATACGGATACTCACTTTGCACATTGGCCATAATTCGACCTTTATAATCAAGCTGAACATTGGCTCTTTCCAGCCAAGGCATTGAATGAGGCAAGAAGCCAAATGCTATCACCACCGCATCGGCACTCATCACAAATTCAGAACCAACGATCGGCTGCGGACGACGACGCCCATCTTCATCGGGTTCACCTAATTGTGTGCGTAACATTTTAATGCCGCTCACATGGCCCTGCTCATCAAGCTCAATGCTGACAGGCTGGACATTGAACTCAAAATTAGCGCCTTCATCTTTGGCATTTTTGACTTCTTTGTGAGAGCCCGGCATGTTTGCTTCATCTCGGCGATAAGCACAAGTCACTTTAGCTGCACCATGGCGCAAAGAAGTGCGCACGCAATCCATCGCCGTATCGCCACCACCCAACACAACCACCTGCTGGTTGGCCATATCAATGTACGGTTGGCTTGGATCTTCACTTAAATCCATTAGCTTACGCGTATTAGCAATTAAAAATGGTAATGCATCATACACACCAGGGGCATCGTCATGTTCAAGCCCTACCGCCATCGACTGATAGGTTCCGGCACCGACAAAAACTGCATCATATTGTTCGGTAAGTTCTTCAAACTTAACATCTTTACCAATCTCGCAGTTGAGTTCAAACTCAATTCCCATCTGTGTGAAGATTTCACGCCGACGGGACAATAACGATTTATCTAATTTAAATGCTGGAATACCAAAGGTCAGTAGTCCACCGATTTCAGGATTGCGATCAAATACTCGAGCTTTCACGCCATGACGGGCCAGAACATCGGCACACGCTAAACCTGCAGGCCCTGCGCCAACAATAGCAACGTGGTAGTCTGAGTCATTTACGGCTGCAACTTGCGGACGCCAACCATTAGCAAATGCAGTTTCAGTGATGTAACGTTCGATGTTACCAATGGTCACGGCGCCAGATTCATCTTTTAGCGTGCAACGGCTTTCACATAATCTATCTTGGGGACAGATACGCCCAGTAATCTCTGGCATACAGTTGGTTTGATGCGACAGTTCAACGGCTTCCATCACCCGCCCCTGTTTGACCAGTTCAATCCACTGGGGAATATGGTTATGCAGAGGGCAGCTCCATTCACAAATACTGTGATCGCCACAGGTTAAACAGCGCTCGCTTTGTTCATCAGCCTGCGCCTTATCAAATGTCTGATACAGCTCGGTGAAGGTTGTTTTACGCAACAGATCGCCAATTTTTTGCGGATCTCGGCGAGAGTGAGCACTACCTTTTTGCATTACTTTTACTGCTTGAGCTTCTGGCAGAGCTTTTAAATCACGATGCCAAGGCTCAGCAGCGCGAATGGCTGAGCGACGCCGCCGCTCTGCGGCAATCTTAGCCAATGACGCCTCGCTAACAACACTTAAAGCATCCGCTGGACAGTTTTCAACGCAGGCAGGGCCTTGCTCACGGCCAATACAAAGGTCACACTTAAGCGCCTGAGCTTTAACATTGCCATCGCGTAGCTCAGTGGTTACAACCTCGATTGCTCCAAACGGGCAGTTCACTTCGCAGCTTTTACAACCGATACATAAACTCTGATCGACCTGAACACTGTCATCAACACGAGTTATCGCCCCGTTTGGACAACTCCCAATACAAGGAGCCTGCTCACAGTGTCGACAAGTCGCAGCACTATTTTTATCGCTACTTTTAAATACACGAATTCGCGGCCGAAAGAGCTCTGGCGTTAAGACATGTTGATTATGGTTGTGCGCCATGACACAGGCAACTTCACAAGCATGGCAACCAATACATTGTTGTGTGTTTGTAAGAATAAAACGGTTCATCCCAGCACTTTTTTAGAATATGAACGTTGATTATTATCGTTATGACTGTTCGTTTGTTATTTAGAAGCCGAAAGAAGTGAGCCAGTTGGAAACTAACAAACTAGCTTGAATAAAACCACATCGAAACACTCCACAAAGGCCGTCTGATAGCAGCTGTTAATGTCTCAAGCAATGGCCGTTTTTAATGATTTCGAAGTCTGGTTTTAAGCACCAGATGAATTGAATTTACAACACAGCTACCTTATTACATCAACAGAATTTACTACCGTTAACACAGAGTTACCCCTGAGTCCTATCTCAACATGACATATAAAATACATGTTGTCGCTAGCTTCGAAGAAAAGTTCGCGCCTTAGCTGATCCGGATCAAATCGATTTGTTAGGTTGAATAAAAAAATCGGGCATTTTTTAGCCCGATGTTCAATCCAATGACACTGTTTTTAATAGCCAACTATAAAGCGCTCTTGATGATATTTAGGCTTTTCAATCTCATTAGCCAGCGCAATCGCGTATTCTTCAAACGTAATTTTACTGCCGTCATCACCAACGAGTCGTTCATCTTTACCGAGGCGAAATTTGCCAGAGCGAGGACCGTGTACAAACATTGCTGAGGGAGATAAAAACACCCAGTCAAAATCACAGCTTTGCAAACTTCTCATCATGCACATCTCCTGAACTGGTTTCATTTGGTCATTTGACGTTAGCTTATCGCGATAGCACTGACTGGGTGGCCTCGATTAACTAGCTCTTTTCACCTGATAAGTTTCGATTTGTAACTTAGTCCATTTTGATTCTCTTAAAGTTATCTCAACAAACAAGCGGTTATCTCTGCTAGTCTATGTCACCTTGATGTGACGGTGTGGTGTCGTCAAACGAAAGATAAAATAAGGATAATAATGACTCGCACAAGTTCCTCTACAGCCGCAAACTGCCCGATTCAAACTGTATTAGACCAACGGAACCGCCAATGGCGCGAAACGATACTCATCGCTTTAAAGCTCATTGACCAGATTAATCAACCTCGCCAAACACACCAAAAATATCAACAAAGAAAATCCGGCTAAATGATGTGCTTATCAAAATAGATAAACATCTCATAACGTTGATTGCTTAAATGATCACAAATAATTACCATATTGATCATTTATTGATCATTTATTGATCAATATGGATTTGTAGTCGTTAGCACAGGAAGCTTGATATGATTACAATGTTAGACGTTGCCAAAAAAGCTGGTGTATCTAAATCTACTGTTTCAAGGGTTCTTAATGGCAACCCGCTGGTTAGCCCTGAAATTGCAAAACTTGTCTACAAAGCGATAACCGAAACAGGCTACCGCCCTAACTTAATCGCCAGACAGCTCGCCACCAACAAAACCAATCTTATTGGCTTTGTCATTCCTAAAGCGCTGTATGACAGTACCTATTTTTCAAAACTGATTTCTGATGGAGCCAGCTACTGTGAAAAAAACCATTTTCAATTGCTCTTAGCTGATGGCAAAAACACCGGGAATGACGAGTTAAAGGCCATTGAATTATTAGTGGATATGAAATGCCAGGGAATTTTAGCCTATCCTTTGCACTTAACGCAGGAACAATTATCAAGTTTTAGGCAAACTAAAAACGCGGTTCCTATCGTGATGATCAATCGTCACTTCGATGACTATCCGTGTATTGGTTTTAACCATGAACAAGCGGGCTACAAAGTAACGCGTTGTTTAATTGCCAAAGGTCATCGACAAATCGCCTATCTTCAGGGATTCGAAAGCTCTCCAACCAATCAAGCCCGCTTTAGCGGATATCTCAAAGCCATGAACGAGGCGCAGCTGAGTGTTTACAAACAACTAGTCCCTGTTGGGAACTGGAATTGGAGCATGCAAAGCGGTTATCTTGCAGCCAAACAGCTGCTCTCAAGCAAGCAATCATTTACGGCTTTAATTGGCGCAAGCGATAACCTTGCCATTGGAGCAATGAAAGCTTTATTCGAACAAGGCTTGGCAATTCCTGAGGATATTTCTGTTGCCAGCTTTGATAATTCAACACTCAGCCAGTTCTCTCAACCTGGCTTAACCAGTATCAAACAGCCTGCCAAAGAACTATTAGAAGCCGCGCTGGCTTACCTTATCCATGGACACCCCCTGCCTAAAGAGGATTTTGACTCTGAACTGGTGATTCGCGATTCAATCAAGGATATTTTATTGGAAGCCGTAACGTAATCGTTTTAAAACGGCTTTTATCACAAGAAGTTATCTTAAAAATTTGGATGAAGTTAAAAATCCCCGCGAACCGGGGATTTAAAAGTGCCGATAGACTTAATGGGCAAAAGAGTGCAGATAATCAATCACTTCTTGGCGAAGCGCCTGCTTTTCTTTTTCGCTAATAAAGCTTGCATCGATGGCATTGAGACTAAACTTAGCAAGTTGCTGATAAGTTAAAGAAAAAGCATCTGCAACCGCATTAAAGTTATTGTTCATATAACCACCAAAATAGGCTGGGTCATCAGAATTAATAGTGACACACAGCCCCATCTCAAGCAGCTTAACAATATTATGTTCGCGCATGTCGGAAAAAACTTTCAGCTTAATATTGGATAATGGGCAGACTGTTAACGGCATCTGTGATTGGCGCAGTTGTTCAACTAAAGCTGAGTCTTCTATGCAGCGAACGCCATGATCGACGCGGTCAACATGAAGCATCTCAATTGCTGTACGAATATTCTGTGCCGGGCCTTCCTCACCTGCATGAGCGACTTTTTTAAAGCCTAGTTGTTCGGCTTTAGCAAATACGCGGGCAAATTTTTCAGGCGGATTTCCCTGCTCCGATGAATCAAGGCCAACGCCAATAATCTGGTCTTGATACGGTATTGCTTGCTCTAGTGTTTCAAGCGCGCTTTGCTCATCAAGATGGCGTAAAAAACACATAATCAAATGGCTGGATATATTCAGCTCTTGACGGGCCTTTTCAAGTGCTTGGGTAATTCCATTCACGACACAAGAAAATGCAATTCCCCGCTCAGTATGCGTTTGCGGGTCAAAGAAGATTTCACAATGGCGAACATTTTCTTGATGGCACTGCAGTAGGTAATGCCACGTTAAATCGAAAAAGTCCTGCTCGCGAACTAAAACATTGGCGCCTTGATAATAAATATCTAAAAACGACTGCAAATTACTAAATTGGTAGGCAGAGCGCACGTCTTCTGGGCTATTAAATGGAATTTTGACCTGATTGCGTCGCGCTAGCTCAAACATTAGCTCAGGTTCTAATGTTCCTTCAATATGCAAATGCAGCTCTACTTTAGGTAAACCTTGGATAAACTCTCTCATCATCACTCCGAACAAACATGTATTGATAAGAGGTGCTTTCTAGTTGCCGATACAAAGAGAAAAGCACCCTGACCCTTATCGAGTCTTGAACTTTGCTCTTCGTAATCAGAATTTTGCGGAATCTGGTAGAGACCCCCACACCATATTAGTGGGGTTATACGAAGTGTTTAGCCCAGAAAAGACTCCGGACTAAACAAGTTTCTATAATACACGATTTGGCTAAACTTTAAATCGCTTCATTTCGGTCACGAGTGACTGTGCGTGACTAAGCTGGCCTTGTGCCGATTGGCTAGAGCGTTTCGCACTCTCGCTGCTTTGTTCTGAAACCTGATGAATTTTTTGCAAAGAATGATTCACCTGTTTCGTCACACTGCTTTGTTCTTCAACAGCACTGGCAATTTGCAGGTTCATTTGAGTTACCTCAGACACCAATGTTGAAATCATGTTGACGCCTTCGCCGGCCTGCTGACTTCGCTCATTGGTTCGAACCACTTGCTCGTTACCCGATTCAATCACATCGGAAGCCTGTTTAGCGGCACTTTGCAATTTGGAGATCATCGAATGGATATCCTCAATTGATGACTGGGTTCGCTGCGCAAGTGAGCGCACCTCATCTGCCACCACCGCGAACCCTCGGCCCTGATCTCCGGCTCGCGCCGCTTCAATTGCAGCATTTAATGCAAGCAAGTTGGTTTGCTCGGCGATGGCCCCAATGACATCTAAAATACTACCAATCTCTTGGCTATTCTGATTGAGCTCACCAATCACCTTGGAGGCTGTGCTAAGCGCATCATTGAGTTTATCAACTTCGTTCATGGAGATTTGGATCTGCCCTACCACATCTTGTGCGGTATCATCGGCTTGCTGCATTCGAGCAGATGCATTTGACGCATTGTTCGCAATCTCCTGAATCGATCTTTCCAGCTCGCCGAATGATTCAGTAATCTGCTCGGTCTCAGTGCGCTGATATTCCATCTGTTCGAGATTTTTCTCACTCATTTGCGCCGCATCAGTAGCAGTCTGAGCAATGCTCTGCCCTTGAGTTAATACATTTTTGAAAATACCATGCAAGGTTTCAATAAATTGGTTAATCCCTATACCAAGCTTGCCAATCTCATCTTTGCGTGACATCGGAATACGATACGTTAAATCGCCGCCTTTAGACGCTAGCGCATACACCTGATCGCCAAGCTGCTGAAGCGGTTTAACAATCGATGCGGCAAACACAACCGTCAGCACGATGGCTATTAATGTGAAAACAATGAGAATAATGAGAATTTGCAGCAAACTGTTGGATATTGTAACGAAGGCATTATCAACGTTATTGGCATTTACTTTTTGCAACAGCTCAACCAATTGACCTAAGAGCTTTTGGTTTTCACTTTGGTGCTCTCTTGAGGTTATTAATAAACTTATCGCTGATCTCTTTAACTTGATAATTGACCTCTCGTGCTTTTTTCGCCTTTTCAATCAGTGGCGTACCTTTGAGCTGCTCCATGGCATCATCAGAAGCCTTTTGCAAATTTCCCAAATAATCCATCAGTGATTTTGCCGCACTAGGATCGCTTTCAAGGCGTTGAAAAATGACCTGCAGGCGATAGTTATTGGTGGTATTAACCAACGCAGCACCGATAATTTTGCCCTCAAAAGTCGAAACTTTATCGCGTGTTGCACTATCACCAAGCAAACCACTTAACTGCATAATGTAATCATCGGATTCTTTAATCGAACTTGCCGTTAAAGACATCATCTGGGCATTCAATTCATTGTTAGCAGCATAAAGGTTCTTCATTGCTTGAACGTTCTTATCCGTCTTTTCAAGCAGCTCGATTAGCTGTTGCTTAGAATCCACAGTGCTGTCTTTAATTTGTGTAACTAACCTTTGCAGACCTTCATCAACTTGCTCAAACCCTTGATGTTCAAGGGCAAAGGTTTGCACTTGCCCTGAGACTTTATATACCTGTTCAATTAATCTGGCATTGTCTGAGGCGGTCTTTTTTATATCTTTAATTAATAGTTGGTTGCGAGAGAAAAACACTCCAACAACGACCAAAAGCACAATAAAGAGTACTGCTGGTATAAAAAGTTTCTGTTTGACACTGATATTGGCTAACGTTGGCATGGTTTTTCCATCCTAATTTTAAATTCTCTAGCTCTGACTAAATCCATTTAACTTCATGATAAAAAAGTCAATTTCATGTATTGGTAATGATGAGAAGAGTTTATTATTTATACTTGTTAATAATTGGTTAACTAATCATCTATAGTTAACATTAGATACAAAAGCGCTGCTTATCTGACAGTTAAATATAGACGAGCAACCAAGAAAGGTTTGTCAAATAAGATAGAGTTCAAATAAATGTTAAAAGTACAATCCAACTAAGCATTGTCATAAATCAGCAATAAATTTTGTATTATCAATTTAACTTGATACACAATATCGTCACAAAATTGGTCTATAGTTAAAAATACGGCAGGGAGGATTCAAGGTAATTAGCAATGAAGGAAATTTTATTTTTATCAATTGATGAAGATATTCGTGCACAGCTCGCACAAGAGTATTTTAATCATTGGTGTACCCAACTAAATTTACCCTACCATGCCAGTGCTAGATTGTTTCTTGCGCGCGTTCCTGCGCCACCGCTAGGGCTTTTAAATCAGTCTTTACACCACCTGCTGACTTGGCTTGCCATGTTCGGTTCATTTGGTCATCTGCACACAAATGAGCGCGTGGAAGATCTAGGTGAAGTGAGTTATCAAGAAATGCGGGATGCTCTGTATCTGTTTTCGTTAGAATCGGCCAGCCATCCATTATCGATTGGACGCTGTTACCCAGAGCTTAATTCAAAGGTGCGGTATTTAACGTTTAATGATCAAGAAGCTGAGTCAATTACCATCAGTACTGAATTGTTGCTCAATCAGATAGACCAATGGATTGCTCAGCTTGCTTCGATGCAAAAAGCCAGCAGTCAGGCTTAATGGCTGGCTTTATTCAAAATCATCTTCACCATCGGGGTCCTCAAAATAGGTGCCCCAACCATCATAAAAGACTTTATCATCACCGCACAATTGCACTAATTTAGCAACATCAGCTTTAATGGCTGCAGCTTCAAGGGGCAATTCAGTGATGACATCAAAACTGAATACAATGGCACCATCATCTAACTGCGCTTCTTCAGCATCAGTGACTTCATAACCTGCTTTAAAGCAATCCACAGCTGCTTTTTCTAACGCTTTAAAGTCACCACAGGCAAAATGGTGTTCAATGGTATAAATCGCATCTGGGTCACTGCCATCTGCAAGTAAATGGGCAATAATGACATCAGTCTCTTCTTGCCACTGTTGAATAAGTTGCTCCATTTAGACTCCTTTAATCTCAGCACTCATGCAATGACTATAGTCAGCTGCATTGCCTCGAGCCTCTATCGTTAATTCACAAATCCGCTGCTCCATCATTTGATGCAGATTTAGAATTTGTGTTCGTACTTCAGGTTTACGCCACTGCGAGCAATCGATCGCTTGCCCAACTTCTATAATAACGCGGCCATTATTCCAGCGATTTAACTTAACCTGCTGATAAGTCGATGAACAGCACACAGGTACAATCATCTCTTTAGCAGCTCGAGCCAGATGAAATGCGCCCGCTTTAAATGGCAACAATGCTTTACCATAACTGCGCGTGCCTTCTGGAAACATCCAGACCGACAGATGACGCTGGCGAATCTTTTTTGCGCTTTGACGCAAAGTCTCTGCGGCCCGTGAACCTTTATCACGGTTGATTAGGATATTGCCACTTAACCAGTATATCTGGCCAAATAAGGGGATCCAAACCAAGCTCTTTTTACCAATCGTCACCGTGCCTGGACGCAGTGCATAAGGCAACGTGACCATATCGCAATTACTTTGATGATTCGAAATATAGACCGCTTGCTTAGGTAACGAAGCTTTATCTTTATAACGGACTTCGACCTTCAGCCCCACAAGGAAACTGAACCAAGCAAACATTCGGCCAAATCGATACACGGAATCGCGGTGTCGAGGACGAATCAGACTATAAA
Source organism: Celerinatantimonas sediminis (assembly GCF_046054195.1). NCBI lineage: Bacteria > Pseudomonadati > Pseudomonadota > Gammaproteobacteria > Celerinatantimonadaceae > Celerinatantimonas > Celerinatantimonas sediminis. The sequence goes on along the minus strand of NZ_JBEQCS010000010.1, from coordinate 133,212 downwards.
GACAGCTAATTACAAATATTACGATTAACGCAACTAGCATCAGTACAATACGGATAAAAGCGAGCATTATTTCGACTCTGGTTAAAGAAGGGCTGCGAGTATACGCGCCGGGTGAATGATGAACAAGGGATGAGTCAAAATTAATCAACACATCCCTTAGTCAGGTATTTTAGGGCTGTTCGGTGTCAGCTAACTCAATTACCACCTCATCGACCCGCTGTAGGCCTCGTGGTAATTTATTCCCACGGCGACCTCGCTCACCTCGATAGTGTTCCAGATCTGATGGTTTTAAAGTCAGTTTTCGTTTGCCAGCCCAAATGGTTACATTGGCATCTACCGGTAACACAGCCAGTGTTTTAACGTATTCTTCACGGCTTTTTACCCGAGCTGATGGAATACCAATAATTTTATTGCCTTTACCCTTAGATAACGCAGGTAAGCTGCTCATTGGGAAAATCAACATTCGCCCTTCATTAGAGACAGCCAGACACAAATCATTTTCCAGCGAGCCAACGGGTTGCGGTTTTAATACTTTCGCGCCCATTGGAACATTTAACAGTGCTTTACCATTGCGTTTTTTACTAACCATATCAGCAAACGAGCAGACAAAGCCGTAGCCGGCATCGCTGGCCAAGAGATAGCGCTGATCTTCATCGGCGGCAACGACATGGCTAAAGGTCTCACCGGGAGCCAAGTCAAAGCGGCCCGTTAATGGCTCACCCTGACTGCGCGCTGATGGCAAGGTATGTGAATCTAGCGCAAAGCTGCGACCCGATGAATCAATGAATACCGCAGGCTGATTACTCTTACCGTGAGCACTATCAAGATATTGATCGCCTGATTTATAGCTTAAGCTTGGCCCATCGATATCGTGACCTTTGGCACTACGCGCCCAGCCCATCTGCGAAAGAACAATGGTAATTGGCTCAGCGGGAACTAAATCTTTCTCTTTAAGACCTTTGGCTTCTTCGCGCTCAACCAGTGGTGACATTCTATCATCACCATAAGTTTGCGCATCAGCAAGCAATTCTTTTTTAATCAACGTATTCAATCGCCGCTCAGAGCCCAGTAATTTTTCTAACTGCTGACGCTCTTTATCTAACTCATCTTGCTCTGTGCGAATTTTGATCTCTTCGAGTTTTGCCAACTGGCGCAATTTTATCTCTAAAATTGCTTCAGCTTGTCTTTCCGACAAATCGAAACGGCTCATTAACGCAGCTTTGGCATCATCCTCGGTGCGGATGATCTCAATAACTTCATCAATATTTAAAAAGGCAATCAACAAGCCTGCCAAAATATGCAAACGAGCCAATACCTTATCGAGACGATATTGTAACCGACGACGCACAACATCCCGGCGATATTCCAACCATTCGGTTAAAATTTGCAGCAGGTTTTTCACCTGTGGACGTCTGTCCAGCCCCAACATATTAAGGTTAACGCGATAGTTCTTTTCTAGATCGGTTGAAACAAACAGATGGTCCATCAGCATCTGAATATCAACTCGGTTCGAACGCGGCGTAATAACGATTCGAGTTGGATTTTCATGATCGCCTTCATCTCGCAAGTCAGCGACCAACGGCAATTTTTTAGCCTGCATCTGAGCTGCGATCTGTTCTAGAATTTTGGCCCCTGATGCTTGATGCGGCAGTGCAGTGATGACAATTTCACCGTCATCGACTTCATAGACCGCACGCATTTTTAAACTGCCGCGACCGGTACGATAAATTTTGGCGATGTCTTTCGCTGGCGTAATAATTTCAGCATAGGTCGGATAATCAGGACCTTTAATAAACTGAAACAAATCTGTGAGCTCAGCTTTAGGATTATCCAAAAGATGAGCACAAGCATTGGCGACTTCGCGCGCATTGTGCGGCGGAATATCCGTGGCCATCCCAACGGCGATACCAGTGACCCCATTTAGCAAAATATGTGGCAAGCGCGCAGGTAATGTTAGTGGTTCACGCAGTGTTCCATCAAAGTTCGGCCCCCACTCCACAGTGCCTTGGCCCAACTCACTGAGTAAAACTTCAGAGAATTTAGATAAGCGTGCTTCGGTGTAACGCATTGCGGCAAATGATTTTGGATCGTCTGGTGCGCCCCAGTTTCCTTGCCCATCCACCAGCGGATATCGATAAGAGAACGGCTGCGCCATCAGCACCATCGCTTCATAACAAGCTGAGTCGCCATGCGGATGATATTTACCTAACACATCCCCAACGGTACGCGCCGATTTTTTATATTTGGCGCTCGCCGAAAGACCCAGCTCACTCATGGCGTACACAATACGTCGTTGGACCGGTTTTAAACCATCACTGATATGGGGCAGAGCCCTGTCCATAATCACATACATGGAATAATTCAGATAAGCTTGTTCGGTAAATGTACGCAACGGTTGGCGTTCGATACCGTCCAGGCTGTCAGCCATATCACTCATGGTGAAGTACCTTCTCCTGTTTGAGATTGTTATAAGTCGGTGGTTACTGTCTTAATGACAAAACCTGAGAGCTGTTCTGGTGCGCCCAAATTTGTTCAGCAGGCATAGGTTTCCCGATAAAATATCCTTGGGAAAAATCCACTCCGATCCGGCATAACTCTTGATTAAGCTGTTCATTTTCTACATATTCTGCAATCGTTAATAACCCCAAATCATGGGCAATACGGCATAACGAGCGTACAAAATAACGGTTCTTATGGTTATCCAGAATATCATGAACAAACGAGCCATCAATTTTAACATAATCAAGGGCTAACTCACGCAACGAATGAAATGATGAATAACCAACCCCAAAATCATCTAATGCAATCGCACAGCCCATCGATTTAAGTTTTTCAATATGCTCCTGCGCCTTGGCAAAATCTGGTAGCGCGGCCGTCTCGGTTATTTCGAATATAATTAATTCGCCCGGAATAGCTCGATGTTCAATTTCTGCCACAATCTGGGCAATCACCGAAGAGGTGCCAAATGAGCGCGCTGATAGGTTAATCGCAAGGCGATCTCGACAATTAAATTCGAGATTTTCCTCTAAACGGCTAAGCGCACTGCGAACCACCCACAAATCGATATCAAAAATATAGCCATTATTTTCCGCCGCTATAATCAGCTCATACGGAGAGATCATCTGACCATTATCATCTTTAATGCGCAATAAAACTTCGTAATGGCGAATTTGGTCAATGCGATTGTCCATAATCGGTTGAAAATACAACACCGTTTGCTGGCGCTCTATCGCATGCTGCGCTAAATCAAGCCAGAAATGACGCTGAATTAAATCACCGCTTTGATGTTCGCGCTCGTAGATAACGCCACAGTGTTTGCCTTGCGATTTTGCCTGATAAAGACACATATCCGCTTTACTAATCAGCCCCGCATAGGTGGTGTCATGCTCAGGGAAAATCACCACACCAATACTCATTGAAGCAGTATGGATAGCCTCTCGCCCAGCGACTTTAAGCTCACCTAAACGATAGTTAATGCGCTCGACAAATCGTTTCGCCAACAAGGGAGTTAGATCGTCAATATAGGCGGCAAATTGATCCCCAGAAAAACGAGCCAATATGGCATTTTCTGGAAGCATTCGCTGCAATAACTGACCAATTTGCAACAACATCTGATCGCCGCAATGATGGCCACTTAAATCATTTACATAACGAAAGTTATCTAAATCCATCATCATCAAACAGCCAGCAGTTTGCGAGCGAATCCGCTTTTGCAATAACTGTTCAAAATCACGTCGATTCGATAGTTGAGTTAGGTGATCGTGTCCGGCTAACCACTCAAGTTCAGCAGCTCTATTTTGCAATTGGTTTTCTAGATGCTCTAATTGATAAGACAACGTTACTGCTTCTTCACCCAGTTTATCAGACTCATCGATTAACCAAGACGAACGACTTGCCACTATCACCTGACGAAATTGCCGAAAGCTAGAGCTGGCTAACATCGGGAGACAATAAGTCAGTTGGCGCACCCGCACCAGTGGATGACGAAGTAGCGCGATTAACAATAAAATGGCTAATACTAACGAACAGATACCGTAAATCACGTTGTTGCGGTTCGCTTGGCGAAAATGCGCAATCAAGCCATTGATCGTATTAAATTGGACAAAAAAGATTGGCAATTGAGCCGTGGTATTTGAGATCTGAAAACTAACGAGCTCTGTTGCTTGCCCTGCGCTGACAAAATCGCGCAAACCGCTTAATAGCTCGTGTTCTGTGGTCTGGTTAATCAGTTCACCGATATGGGCATTAATTCTCTGGCTGGAATAAAGCAGCGCTACATGATGATCAGCCTGAATTTCCATTAACAAGTGACCACGATGATTCGAGCCCGAATAACTGCGATATAACGTCGCTGCATCGATACCGTAGATAAATGGGTAACTTTTGCCTTGATAATCAAATTGCGTGTAAAAATACACATTGCACTGCGAGTAACAATCCAACACCCAATTATTGTGAGCATTTTTGTTATTCTTTATAAACCAATTTGCAATCATCTGCTCATGATCATTATGAGCCGTCGGCCAAATCATTTGATTAGAAGGGGTTAAAGCAATCAATTCGGTTAATGGTAGCGGCGCATCATGTTCAATCGCCTGTATAATCGAAGGGACTTGCTGATGGTCCTGCAAAAGATTGGTGTGGTGACTTGCGGAGATATTTGTCAACAACTGGAGCTGGCGCCCAACATCGACATAGTGCTCGTTAAATAATGCCTGCTGATGATGAATGGCTTCCGAGCGTTCAATTTCAAAGAAATGCCTGATGTTTGCATAGTTTAACGCCACGAGGCCGCCAAAAATAAGCAGCAGCAGCCCCGTAACCGAAAGCAAAGTCTTACTTAAAATACCAACATACAGGTTTCGTACCACACAGGGCTCCGTTTAAACCAAATCTATCGCCATATTCCCTTTGGCTTCGAGCCATTCACGGCGGTCACCGGATCGTTTTTTAGCAAGTAATTGATCCATCAAATCAATGGTACTTTCATAATCATCAATTGTCAGCTGAACTAATCGCCGGGTATTTGGATCCATCGTGGTTTCGCGCAGTTGAATTGGATTCATCTCGCCGAGCCCTTTAAAGCGCTGAACGTTTACCTTACCACGTTTTTTCTCAGCCTCAATCCTTGCCAGAATGGTTTCTTTTTCGCCATCATCCAACGCATAGAAAACTTCTTTACCAACATCAATTCGATACAGCGGTGGCATCGCTACAAAAATATGACCATTTTCAACTAATGGACGGAAGTGGCGAATAAACAAAGCACAAAGCAATGTCGCAATATGCAGTCCATCAGAGTCAGCATCCGCTAAAATACAAACTTTTCCATAGCGTAATTTTTCTAGTTGATCACTGTCGGGATCAATACCTAGGGCGACCGAAATGTCATGAATTTCCTGAGACGCTAAAACATCCGCACCGTCAACTTCCCAGGTATTTAGAATTTTCCCGCGCAGCGGCATAATGGCCTGAAACTCACGATCTCGGGCCTGTTTGGCGCTACCGCCAGCTGAATCCCCTTCGACGAGGAATAATTCCCCTCGCAACGGCTCTTGCGTTGAACAATCGGTTAATTTGCCAGGAAGCGCTGGCCCATTGGTGACCTTTTTACGCGCAATTTTTTTACCAGAACGCAGTCGTTTTTGAGCATTGGTAATAAAAAACTCGGCCAATTGTTCGGCTTCAGCGGTATTGGCATTTAGCCACAAGCTAAATGCATCTTTCACCACGCCGGAAACAAGAGCGGCACACTGGCGCGACGACAAACGCTCTTTTGTTTGGCCAGCAAACTGCGGGTCCTGAATTTTGACCGAGAGAATATAATTAAGTTTGTCCCAGATATCGTCTGGAGCCAATTTAACACCGCGCGGGAGCAAATTACGAAACTCACAAAACTCGCGCATGGCATCAGTTAGCCCTTGGCGCAGCCCATTCACATGGGTCCCACCCAACGGCGTTGGAATTAAATTCACATAACTTTCTGTGACGCTTTGTGGGCTTTCAGGTAACCACGTTAGAGCCCACTCAACGCCATCCGTTTTAGTGATAATTTCACCATAAAACGGGGTTTGCGGCAGTGTTTCGGCATCTTCAACAGATTGCGAGAGATAGTCGTTCAAACCACCTTCAAAACACCACGAATGTTTTTCATCTTTGACTTCATCGATAAATTCGATGGTTAAGCCCGGGCATAAAACCGCTTTAGCTTTTAACAGATGGGCTAGTTTACCTGAGGCAAATTTAGGTGAGTCAAAGTATTTCGCATCTGGCCAAAAATGGACAAAAGTACCGGTATTACGTTTACCGACAGTGCCAACAACGGATAACTCTTTGGCTTTAAAACCATCGGCAAATTCCATCTCATAGCGTTGACCATCTCGTTTTACTTCCACCTCGATCTTGGATGAAAGCGCGTTAACCACCGAGATCCCAACCCCATGCAACCCACCGGAAAATTGGTAGTTTTTATTGGAGAATTTACCGCCGGCATGCAATCGCGTAAAAATTAGCTCAACCCCACTAACGCCCTGCTCAGGGTGAATATCAACAGGCATACCACGGCCATCATCAGAGACGGATAACGATTGGTCCGCATAAAGTGTCACAATAATATTGCGAGCAAAGCCTGCAATCGCTTCATCGACGCTATTATCAATGACCTCTTGAGCCAAATGGTTCGGCCGATCGGTTTCGGTATACATCCCTGGCCGCCGTTTGACCGGATCCAGCCCACTTAAAACCTCAATAGCATCTGATGTATATTCGTTAGTCATGATTGTCCAATTTTTCGTAAGTCATAAAAAAACGCATGATTGCGGGCACATAACGTTTAAACCCGGCAAAGCCATGTTCGCCGCCGCTTTCTATTGTCTGTTTGGTATTTGGATAAGCCTTTAATGCTTTTTGATAGTCGAGCACTTCATCCCCTTTTTGCAACATCAGCCACTGCTTCATGCTAGTCTCATCAGGACTTGCTCGCAGCTTCACCAGCTCATCGAGATGGTGCTGACACAAGCGAAATCGTTCCTGAGTGTAAGGATGTATATGCTCACCTAAAAGCATCGGGACCATTGATAAATCAGCGACGGGATTGACCAATACCGCGGGTAAATCGTAATCGAGAGAAGCACGCGCTGCAAATAATCCACCTAATGATGAACCCACAACGCCGATAATCTCGCCTTTAAAGCTCTGCATTATCTCACAAATCTGACTCCAGGCAGGCTTTGGATAACATGCAAGTTGTGGCGAAATTAGCTCTATTTTACTATCAGTCTCACTGAGATATTGCGCTATGCACTCTCTTTTAAACGATTGACTGCTTCCCTGAAAGCCATGCAAAAAAAGTAAATAGCGAGTCATTTATTATCCTACATCAAACGGACAAACAGCCGGCACCAATTAATATCCCTGAGACTGAGCATCGGGTAAAAACTGCTGGCCAGCTAAGCGCTTCACTCGAGAATGAATTTCACCATTTGCGCAAAGCGTCAGATAACGATATCCGGGTTGCTGGCGGTCAAGCGCAAACTCTTTGGATAATGGCAAAAACTGAATACATGTACTCGGGGATGCAATATAAGCTAACTGCGAGGTTTGATATTCAAAATTCTGATGAATGTGCCCAAACAACACCGCCTTCACCTGTGAGTGCGGCGCAATCACTTTATGAAAATCATCCGCATTTTTTAAGTTATGCTGATCAAGCCAATTACAACCAATCGAGCAGCTCTGATGATGCATTAAAATCAGGGTATGTTTTTGTGGATATTCACTTAGCGAGTTTGCCAAAAAATCCAACTGCTCGGGTTCCAAATAACCATGTGGCTTTTCTGCAACCTGAGTATCGAGCAAAATCAACTGCCAATGATCACTGACCAGTTGCTTGGCACGATTTAATCCCTTTTGACTAAGCGTTTGATGCATCGTTGGCTGCCAATCGTGGTTACCAGGCAACCACAAAATTGGCTTTTCTAACACACTGACAGTCTCAACGAAACGTTCATAAGAGCGTTCGCTATGATCTTGAGAAATATCCCCAGTGGCCATAATCCAATCAAAAGGAATATTGTCTTGCTGAATTTGAGCGACAACTGCTTCAAACGAAGCCAAAGTGTTCACTCCCAGCAATCCCATTGCTGAGTTGGCAAATAAGTGAGTATCGGTCAGTTGCAACAGCCGTAAATCACCGTCTGAATCAACATGAGTAAAAACTTTTTCAAATTCCACAATTTTTATCTTACTAAAAAGTGTTGACTATCAGGCCGAACGAGTATTCGTTATGCATCTACGGCCACTCGATGTTTTAAACAATAATGCAACCAATCATATAAGAACAGATTTACTTGTTGTTTTTCATCTTGCTGATACATCTGATTGTTAGGATAATCATAGCGTGGCTTAAGCCTTGAAATCTGCTGGCTTGAGCACACTTCCGCCAGCGACGCGTCATGGTAGAGTTTGACGACCATCTGAGGTTCTTTAAGACCAGGCAATGCATGACGATAACGCTGACGAATTGCAAACACCGATGTATAGCGTGTCTGCTCACAACATTTTAGTTCGAAATCTCCGGTAAAAACAGGCGAAGACTTAACCGACGGACGCAGCAACAATTGCTCACCGGGTTCCATTTCTGTGGGAAACATCCGACAAAACAATAGATAATTTGCTGAATACACCTGCATCAGTTTATTTAGGTCAACGCGATATTTTTTTACCACTGAATCCAAATCAATCTCCTAGCTATTGGCTTATTGGGGCATAACCCCAGCGTTGGCGCAACTGGTTTACATTCAAAGCGAGCCATTGTAACGCAATCAACGCCGCAGCGTTATTAATTCGCCCAGTTTGCGTGAGCTCAAAAGCATGCTCGCGAGTCAGCGTATGCACCTTGATATCTTCGTTCTCTTTAGCCAGACCATGCACGCCACCAGCATCAGAGGCATCGACCTTTGCAACATATAGATGGATCTGCTCGGTCATCCCGCCAGCACTTGGATAATAGCTATAGAGTTTTTCCATTTCACCTAGTGACAATCCAGATTCTTCGACTGATTCACGCCGTGCGACATCTTGAGGATCTTCACCTTCTTTATCTAGCATACCTGCCACTAATTCAAGTTGCCAAGGCGATTGCGCAGTTGGATAAGCTCCCACGCGAAATTGCTCAACCATAACAACTTTATCAAGCTCTGGATCATAGAGTAAAACTGCTGCTGCATGCCCTCGGTCTAATACTTCTCGGCTAAACCAATCACTCCATCCCCCTTCAAATAAGCGATGCCGCAGTTGGTAACCATCTAACTTAAAAAATCCATGGTATAGCGGTGTAATTTCTTTGACTTCAACATCATTGCGATCGAAACGAGCAACATCAATATTATTTTTCATGCAATATCCTTAGGAGCTGTTGACCTTTAACAATAGCTTCAAACCATATCAATAAGTTAGTCACTATTGTCTGATTAAATATTCTATATGTAAAAATTAATTGCCCAGGCAATCAAAATTGCGTAATATTATAGCCCCATAATCACTAGATACTTTTGCAAAATCCGCATACCTTTATAGTTTAATATGTATCTCAAGGTATTCCTCCGAAGGCAAAAAGGAATCAGAATGAAGCTCAAATTTACATCTTTGTTGGTAGCAGCCGGTCTAGGTGCATGTGCTTTTAATAGCTATGCTGACGATTTGCTCCAAATTTATCAACTCGCACAACAAAAAGATCCGGTCATCCTGCAAGCAAAAGCTGAACGTGACGCAGCATTTGAGCGGATTAATCAATCACAGGCTTCGTTATTACCACAAGTGAGCCTGAGTGGCGGATATACCTATAGTTCAACTTTAGGTAGTTACACACCTGCAAAATATCGTGATGCCAGCGCGGGACTGACGTTAACCCAGTCTATTTTTTCAAGAGCTAACTGGCTTAATTTGGGGATTTCAGAGAAAAATGCAACCCAACAGGAAGCGTTATACGGTTATCAGCAACAAGATCTGATGGTTCGTGTTGCCACAGCTTACTTTAATGTATTAAGAGCAATTGATGATCTCTCTTATGTACGCGCCAATAAAACCGCCGTTAAACGCCAGTTGGACCAAACCCAGCAACGTTATAAAGTGGGTTTAACACCAATTACCGATGTAAACGAAGCTCAAGCTGAATTTGACCGCACGGTTGCTGAAGAAATTCAGTCTGAAAATACCCTAGATAACAGTTATGAGTCATTACGTAAACTCGTTGGTGTGATGCCACGAGATCTCAAACTGCTTAATACCAAAGAATTTTCACCATCGCCGCTAACCCATGAAAATAAATTCTGGATGGATGCAGCGATTGATAAAAACTTACAATTGAATGCTGACCGTATCGCCAAACAAGTTGCAGAACAGCAGATTGATGTCGCCAAAGCGGGTCATTTACCAACGTTGTCACTTGAAGGCGGCTTAAGCACTCAATACAAACATTATCGCAATGATTACATCGCTGAGAATGCCTCTGATGAAGGCCACGGTGATGCAGCAAGTGTAGGTCTGCAACTTTCGATGCCACTGTATCAGGGCGGCGAAATTAATTCAAAAGTACGCGAAGCTCGTTATGACTATGTGGCTGCCAGCCAATCGTTAGAAAATACTTATCGTACGGTTCAGACTAACTTAAACAGCACTTACAATAATGTGCGAGCTAATTTAAGTTCAATTAAAGCATACCAGCAAACGGTAAAATCATCGCTGAGCGCGTTAAAAGCAACCGAAGCAGGATTTAAAGTCGGCACTCGCACCATTGTTGATGTACAGGATGCAACCAGTAACTATTATCAAGCAAAAGAAGAGTTAGCCGGTTCTCGCTACGATTACATCATTAACATGCTGACGTTAAAACAGCTCGCCGGAACATTAAAAGAGTCTGATCTACAGGGAATTAACAACCTGTTATTTACCCCTAAAGAACAGATTCCAGTCCAGCCAGCAGCGCCAAGTTTAGACAATAAATAGTGCATTGGATTTTGACGATAAAGGCACCTTCGGGTGCCTTTGTTATTAGTCAGCTTTAAAGCCTGCCGTTACGCATCTGGAAATGGTTGCAGCCAAGGACTCTGCCAATCGGTTAGCGCCTTTTGCGAATCGATAAACAGCGCTCCCTGATGAGGATAACGGCAATATTCAATGTGCTCTTTATGCCAGTTAAACTGAAGAGCAAATGCATCTAAATAACCTCTGTCGGCACGTTCACCTTTATAACGCTCATCGCCTAGAATGGGCACACCTAAGCTTTTCATCACGACCCGTAACTGATGAGTCCGTCCAGAATATGGACGCAAAAGATACGCTCTAAGGCCATCGCCCAGCGCTTGACTATAAAAGCGGGTACGAGCGGGATTGTTTTGTGAAAATGTAAGCTTCCAACTACCTACGCGAGTCTTTTGCATATCGCCTTTCACTTCGCCCTGTTTCTTTTTAGGCTTGCCATAGGCTAATGCTAAGTAAAACTTCGCTATTTTGTGTTCTTTAAAAAGAACTTGAAAGTGAGCGGCAGCCTCAGCGCTGGTTGCAAACAGCACTAACCCGGATGTCATCTTATCGAGCCGATGAACAGGCCACAAAGGCCCTATTTGCTCGTTAACGAGCTGCGCTAAACCAGGTTCGTCATTGTCACGATGAAATGACAAACCAAAAGGTTTATCCACGAGTACAAAATCCCGGTGTTTGAAAACAATCGGAATATCCACTAAAACTCCTTTATAAAATAGCGACCGCTTTAATCTGTGCCCACACAGACATTTTGGGTGCTAGTTTAAGGTGTTCGCATGAATAACGCGATAGTAATGCTAACAAAGGTGTTTTATCTGCCAGCTCTAAGCGAATTAACACTTCATTGGGCTGAACCCCAGATTGCAAAGAAACCACAGTTGCAGGTAATAAATTAAGAATCGAGCTATCTTGAGCGCGCGTTAAAGTGATACTGACATCACTGGCAAAAATTCGGCAACGAACCTTTTGACCTATCGGCATGTTACGTTTAGACAAACGCAAGACTTCAGCACCACATGCTAATTCGGTTAATCCATTTAAATGGCTTGTCACCACGGTGTGCAAGACGCTACTTGCACCATCTGCGAATAACTGAGCACTTTTGGGATTTAATAAAGTCTGCTGCAAAGGGCCACTTAAACAGACTCGACCATGTTCCATCAACACCAGATGATCGGCTAAGCGAATCACCTCTTCAGGCGCATGGCTTACATAAACAATCGGGATATCTAACTCGTTATGCAATCGCTCAAGGTAAGACAAAAACTCGCGCTTACGCGCTAAATCAAGCGCCGATAACGGCTCATCCATCAATAGCAATTTGGGTGAAGTGAGCAGCGCCCGAGCAATCGCGACTCGCTGTCTTTCCCCACCGGAGAGCGAATAAGGGCGGCGTTTTAGCTTGTCGCTAATTCCCAGTAATTGGCAGACATCATCGATGCCAATTTTTCGCATCTCGGGGGCAATGCGGCGCCAGCCAAATCGCAAGTTTTGTTCAACGTTAAGATGTTCAAATAAACTGGCTTCTTGAAAAACATACCCGATTGGTCGGCGATAAGTTGGTACAAAATGATTTTTCTGTTCATCTTGCCAACAATACTCCCCGAGCTGACAAAAACTGTCGGGCAATCGCTCTAACCCAGCCAATGCTCGCAATGTGGTGGTTTTGCCGCAACCTGACTCGCCGAACAGAACACTGATCCCCTGTGCGGGTAGCTGCTCATCAATATCCAATTCAAAATCGCTCAGATGGCGTTTAAAGCGGATGGTTAAATCACTCATAGTTTCACCTTCCGACTCGCCAAACGGCTATTCACCAAATAAATGAGCAGTAACGCCACGAAAGAAAATCCAACCAATACCGCGGCTAGTTGGTTAGCTCGGCCATATTCTAACGCTTCGACATGGTTGTATATCTCAACTGACATCACCCGAGTTTGCCCAGGAATATTACCGCCAATCATCAATACGACACCGAACTCACCAATACTGTGACAAAATCCTAAAATGGCCGCAGAGAAAAACCCAGGGCTTGCTAGAGGTAAAGCGACTTTAAAAAAAGCAGCTAATGGCGGCATTCGCAAAGTGGCCGCAACCTCTAACGGACGATGGCCTATCGCTTCAAATGCATTTTGCACAGGCTGAAGAACAAATGGCAAAGTATGAATAACACAACCAATTACGATCCCAGCGAAAGTAAACGGTAATTGGCTAACGCCTAACCACTGAGTTAAATGGCCAACAGGTCCATGGGGGCCCATCAACAATAAAAGATAGAAACCCAATACGGTGGGGGGCAGCACCAACGGCAATGACACAATGGCACTGACCGGGGATTTTAAACGACTTTTAGTTTGCGATAACCACCAAGCAATTGGCGTGGTTAGGATAAGCAGAATAACCGTCACGATCAGGGCTAACTTAAGCGTTAACACCATCACCATCAAATCGGAGGACATCATCGATTCACCTAATCCATTACATCTAACATCCAGACAAAGCACCCTGCGCTATTTCTCAGGCCGGGGATTAGCACCGAGAAATAGCGCCTGGAAGTTTGATTTATCGAAATAACAATAACCGCTTAACCGGCGATTATTTTTCGCTTACATCATAACCAAATGAGCGAATAATTTTTTTAGCTTTAGGTGATTGTAAATAGGCTAGGAATTTTTGAGCAGCCTGATTATCGGCACTTTTACTGAGCAAGACGGCATCTTGACGGATAGCATGATAATAGCTATTAGGAACAATCCAGCCAGAACCCGCTGAGAGTTTCCCATCGCGGTAAACTTGAGACAGGGCAACAAAGCCTTGTTTTACATTGCCGTAATTCACGTAAGAGTATGTTTGGCCGATGTTTTGACCATACACAATTTTATCTTTAAGTTTGCTATACAGCCCCAGTTTTTTCAGCGTTTCAACTGATGCGGCACCATAAGGCGCAGCTTTAGGGTTAGCAATCGCCAGTTTGTTAAACTTACCGGCTTTGAGATAGCTATCACTGCTATCAATCAACCCTGATTGTTTGGACCAAAAAGCTAACCGGCCTTTGGCGTAGGTAAATTCACTTTTAGCAACAGCAGCATCAGCTTTGACTAATTTTTGAGGACGTTTCTGATCTGCAGCAAGAAAGATATCAAATGGCGCACCATTAACGATTTGCGCATAAAGTTTCCCAGTTGAACCGACACTTAGCACAACTTTATCAGAACTGGTTTGTTGATAATCTTTAGCGAGTACTTGCAATGGCTTATAAAAGTTAGCAGCCACAGCAACTTTGACTTCATCAGCATGAGCCATAGCCGTTGAAGCGGCAAGTGTTAGCGCTGTTACTATTAGTGTTTTTCTCATGACTATATTCCCTTATTTTTTTAGAAAGTTAAGCATCATAACGGCATAAAACGACTGCTGATGGTGAGAAACCGACACCAATCGTCTGACCTTCAACCAATTCGAGCTGCTCCGCTTTGGTCCGTTTAAGCAAAGCTGCTAAATTTTTATGGGCATCAATGGCTACACTCACATGACAATTATGACTATCTGGCGATAAGCGAGTAATAGAGCCTTGATAATAATTTGCATTCGAACGAGCTCGGTGTCCTAGTGCATACAGCTTCACTTGCGGTGCTTTAATCAGTGCCAACACTTCCACACCCGGCTCTAACATTAATTCACTCACCGCTTCAGTTGTGACTGAAGCCTTAACCTGAAAATTTGCTCCAGCTTCTACAACCACCTGAGCCCTCACCCCTTGGGTATTCACTTCAACTACGTGGCCGCTAATCTGGTTACGAGCACTGCTTTGAAAATGCATCTGACGCAGTAATAATCGCAATTTTTCTAGCTCAAATTCAGGCTGATTCTCTAATAATGGTCGCAATTGCACTAACGACTGTTGATACTCTAACTGCAGTGCACGGTATACCTGAATCAGTTGCGTTGCAGCCATGGTTAACTGAGTACCACCGCCCCGTCGCCCACCACTTTGGCTGACAACCAGTGGTTGCTCAGATAAGTTATTCATTGCATCTAGCGCATCCCAAGCAGCCTTATACGACATAGGTAAAGATTTAGCCGCAGCGCTTAATGAACCATACTCAGCAATCGCTTCAAGCAGACGAATACGTTGCTCGGTAAAAAGAGCCTGCCCTCCGACTTGCAATTGTAGAGGCATGGATGATGACAGTTGCTGATCGCTCATTATATACTCCAATATATAACGCTTTTTATTATATAGTTCAATATATAACGTATAAGAAATAAAAAATACCTATTCACTCAATCGGTGTAATAGGTATTTTTCTGTGTGTGATGTATGGGTTAAGCAGTTTGGAAGCTAAACGCTGAGAATGTATTTTTCAATCACTTGCGCAACACCGTCTTCATCATTCGTGCCGGTAATTTCATCGGCTAACGCCTTGGTTTCTGAGTCGGCATTGCCCATTGCAATCCCAAGACCAGCCCAGCGGATCATATGGTGATCATTACCTGCATCACCAACACAGATAACCTCTTCGCGGGCGATATTAAGATGCTCAGCTAAAGCCGCAACGCCATTACCTTTGTGCGCATCGGGGTGCATAAATTCAAGGAAAAACGGTGCGCTACGTAAAATACTATATTGTTGATAGTATTCTTTCGGTAAATTAGTGACCGCAGGAGAAAGAAGCTCTGGTTCATCAATCATCATCACCTTCACCAGAGGCTCATCATCATCAAGTTCATTAAAATCGATGGTTGTCCAAGGGATGTCATTCATGAACGCTTCATGCTCGGTATAGCGACTAACTTCGGGAGTGATTAAACCGCGCTTTAAACTAAAGGCATGGACATGAACACCAAGCACTTTTGCTTGAGCTGCAATTTTTTTAGCATCGCGACCATGCACCTGCAAATTACCTAAAACTAAATCAGAACCAATTTGCTGCACCAAAGCACCGTTATAACTCACAACAAACTGGCCATTGCGATTTAATCCAAGTGTCTCTAGGTGCATGATAATGCCTTCAACAGGGCGACCTGATGCCAAAACAACTTCAACACCAGCCGCCTTTGCCTGTGATATTGCAGAAATAACACGGGGAGAAATTTTATGCTGTGAATTTAGCGTTGTGCCGTCAATATCTAAGGCAAGCAATCGATACATCAAAAAGGTTCCATTTCATAAGCAGATAAAGGTTCAGTTTAAATTAATACCTGCTTATGTAAAGCCTCATCAAATGCTTAGCTCTCAGAGATAGAGATCCGCTCAGCTAACTCTTCAAACTGCTTATCAACCTGCGAGCCGAACAAAGGATCTAAAGCAGCGGAGTGCTCCCAATTTTGTTCAATATTACGCCAATCATCTTCGGTAAGAGCGCTTTTTAAAACAGGGAAAACTTCCTGTTCTTCATAATCTAAATGACGCCATTGATAGTTGATATAATTTTCCAGCTTCTCACTAAACTGATCTAACGGAATCACTGCATCCAATAAGATAAGCTCAACCACATCAGCTAATTCAAGTGTCATCTGACGCAGTGCATCATGCTCATCTTCCAGCTTATTGGGCACTGTTTGCTGAGCATCCGATGAGCGATATTTTCGATAGTAGTCGTAAATGACATCCTCTTTGGGATGATGATACTTATCTGAATAATCACGCATGTACGAAATGATATCAGCGATCAATTTATATTTGACGGCCTTTCCGGAGCGAATCATCTCAAGTTTATGCTCCAAGACCTTCAACAAGGACGCAATATTGCGATGCTCCTTTGAAATATTGTCTAACATCGTGTACTCCTTAGCTCCAGTCGGACCAGAATGAATCCCGGCTCTGGGTAGTTAGTCCACTTCACTCAATCAGTACATCCAAGATGCACTTGCCCTTCATACTTCACTATAGTCTATTGAGCTACATTCAGTGGTATTTGCCAATCAATTGGCGTTTTTCCCGATTCGCTTAAATATTGGTTCGCCATGGAGAAATGATGGCATCCCAAAAAACCACGATGGGCCGATAATGGTGATGGATGTGGCGCTTTTAAAACAAGGTGTCGACGAGAATCAATCACAGCACCTTTTTTTTGCGCATGTGCACCCCACAACATAAAGACCAATCCCTGGCAATGCTCGTTAATTTTACCAATCACTGCATCGGTAAACTGCTCCCAGCCACAACTGGCATGAGAGTGCGCTTTGCCATGCTCAACGGTTAACACCGTATTGAGCAATAACACCCCTTGCTTGGCCCAATATTCCAAATAACCATGCGAGGGAATTTCAAATCCGGGAATATCATTTTTCAGCTCTTTGTAAATATTGACCAAAGATGGCGGCACCTTCACGCCAGGGCGAACTGAAAAACACAACCCATGAGCCTGACCAAACTGATGATACGGATCTTGGCCTAAAATCACGACCTTCACATTATCCAGAGAAGTCAGTTTAAATGCATTAAAGACATCTTCCTGTGGAGGATATATCGCTTTGCCCAGAGCCCGTTCATGAGCTACAAATTCCATTGCCTGAGCAAAATAAGGCTGATTTTTTTCTTCGCCTAATATCGCCGTCCAGGATGTTTCTGTCATAATTTAACTCTTTTAACAAATTCAAAGTCAATAGAATACGAACCTGTCAGGCTCAGGACAAGGCTCGTTTTCATAATTACTGTTAATTCAAACTCTATTCAGCCATGGTCGACTCACTATGAAATACATCGGAGCTCACGTTAGTGCCGCTGGCGGCGTCTTTAATGCCCCTGTCAATGCCGCACAAATTGGTGCAACAGCCTTTGCCCTCTTCAGTAAAAATCAGCGCCGCTGGCAAAGTCCACCTTTAGATAAAGACACCATCGCCCAATTCAAAGCCAATTGCGCCCATTATCAATTTAGTGCCGAACAAATCTTAGTGCATGATTCGTATTTGATTAACTTAGGTCACCCCGAACCCGAAGCGCTCGATAAATCTCGCAAGGCATTTATTGACGAACTACAGCGCTGTCATCAACTCGGTCTAACACTACTTAATTTTCACCCGGGTTCCCATCTTCGCAAACAAAGTGTCGAACAAACTTTGGCCAAGATCAGTGAATCGATAAATTTAGCGCATAAAGAAGTGCCCCATGTGGTTGCTGTGATCGAAAACACCGCAGGACAAGGCTCTAATCTTGGTTGGGATTTCACACATATTGCCCAAATTATTGAAGGCGTTGAAGATAAAAGCCGCGTTGGCGTGTGCATTGATACCTGCCACGGCTTTGCCGCAGGCTATCCGATTCATACTCAAGAAGGATTTACCCAAACCTTTGCTGATTTTGACTCACAGATTGGATTTGAATACCTCAGAGGCATGCATCTGAATGACAGCAAAGGCAAATTAGGGTCACGGCTTGACCGTCATCATAGCTTAGGTCAGGGCGAGATTGGCCAAGAGTGTTTTAAATATATTATGCAAGATGCACGTTTTGACAATATCCCACTGATTTTAGAAACAATTGATCAACAAATCTGGCCGCAAGAAATCAGCTGGCTGAAACAACAAACAAACGAAAAAGAATAAATTAGCAAAACTTTACCTAGATCAATGCAGGCGATTAAACATGTATTTAAAGTACATATATCCACATGATTTAAATGGTTATTAAACCATGTTAGTATAAACAACATTGATTGAGGTCAATCAAAAGGCTTGTCTTAGAAAGCTCAATTATCGAAATATGATTGAGATCATATTCAGAAACAACTGGCAGGCCTAATTTACTCAGGTAGATAGTATAGGAGTCATACCATGACTAAAGGTATTCAGATTACCAAAGCAAGTAATGATGCACTGCTGAACTCTTTCTGGTTGCTAGACGAAGCTAACGAACAGGCACGTTGCCTGTGTGTTAAAGATGGTCTTTATGATGAAGATCAGATCGTCCCTCTAGCCGAATTGGGTAGCATCGAATATCGCGAAATTCCAATGCACGCAGCACCACGCGTTGAAGGTGGCCAACACCTGAACGTAAACGTTATGCGTCGTGAAACTCTTGAAGATGCTGTAAAACATCCTGAGAAATATCCACAGTTGACTATTCGTGTTTCTGGATATGCGGTTCGTTTCAACTCACTGACACCAGAACAGCAACAAGACGTTATTACTCGTACTTTCACTGAAAAAATGTAATAACTCTGATTTCAGATTTACAAAAAGTCGCCCAAGGGCGACTTTTTTATTGTTTAAAAATCAGCGACTCACTCATTTTCAATAAGTCATGACTTATCCAACAAGTTGGGAGTAACAAAGTCAGGTTTGGCCACCAAGACAATCAGCAACTGACGCGTTTTCTTAATCAGTTTATATTTTAAAGGCCCTTGGTATTCACGAGGCAATAATGTGAAATAACTGCCTTTAGGCGCTGAACTTAATGGGGGTTTATCCAAAAAGAAAGTCACTGCCGCTTGGTCGACATAACTTGGCAGCCAATCTTTATTAACCATAATTGGGACATCAGTATTATCGCTAAGCTGTTGTAAGTCTCTTAAAGAGGTATAGCTATTCCAACCAAGCTTTAACGGCGTCGTTAGAATAAAGAGCATGTATAAAGTGCCCATCACCTTCAGCCAACTGGCAAAATTCACATTTTTAAGCTTCGGAATACAAGCAATCCCATAAGCACTGAAAAACGCAGCCGAGATGAAAAACTCGAACATATAGCGTTCGGCGCGAGTGCTTATCAGGTGAATCACAGCAAAGCAAAAGATAGTAAAAATAGTTAAAAGGGTCAGCCCTTCCCGGTCAATACGCTCATCTTTATGCTTGTACAGGCGATAACAGGCATAAAAGAAAAATGGCAGATACATAAAATAATCTTTTAGCGTCAACCATAGGTAGTGATAAACGGGCTCAGTGCTATATTGCTGCGCCGCTTGAGTATCATCAGAGGTTGCTAAACGCGCCCACACCTGTTCATACAAAAAGTGATGTAAAAAATCAGTTCGCAGTGAAATGTAGGTATACCACCACATAAATGAGGCTAAAAAGACAATGAACGCAGCGATTGCATGACCCAAAAACTGCCGCGAGCGAATATCACGGCCAGCCGGAGTAAATAGATACAAAATAACAATGGCCCAAGGAATACCACCTAAAAAGCCCTTGGTCATCACAGCAAGGCCACTCATCAAACCAAAGCCAAGCATCCACCACAAGCGTTTGTCTTTAAGATAATGCCAGAAAAAAATCATCGCCATCACAATAAAAAACGCAGTGAGCGATTCCATTTTTAAAGTATGCGAGTTTTTATAAATGACATAGCTGGTATCTAGGCAGAAAACGCTCAGATAAGCGAGATTAAACCCTCTGGTTATCTTGGCTATCCAGTAAAAAAAAGCCAAATTCAACGCCAGTGCTGCAACGGCTGCAACTAATTTCACGGCAAAGACACTATAACCAAAAACATGAAGGCTCAGCGCTGTTAACCAAAAAAGTACAGGAGGCTTATTCAGATAGATAGCATCATTAAAGTGCATAATGAGCGGCGAATGTAGGGTCAAAATATTTTTTGAAATCGCCGCATAGACCATGCTATCACCGCGTAAATCTCCGCTAGAGAGATTTGCAGCAAATATAGCAAGGGTAAAGACAATCACCCATAACGACTTATAAATGAATGTCTTTAAGTTTATTTGAAAAACACAAGACTCTGGCAAAAGGGTATACCAAAATTAACGAATAATAAGTCGATAATTTTCAATGCAGGTCTCAAAGTTGTCAAGATGGTTAATGTACAACCTTGATGTAAAATCACCCTTATTTAGCGACTCATTAGCGAATTTCGCGAATAACACCTTCTTGAGCAGTCGAAGCTACTAAAATCCCATCTTGATTGAAGAATTGACCACGAACTAATCCATGCCCAGAAGAAGCCGCAGGACTGTCAATCACATAGAGCAACCACTCATCCATACGAAATGGTTGATGGAACCACATACTGTGATCGATGGTTGCAACTTGCAGTTGTTTATCAAAGAAAGTTCGGCCATGAGGCTGCAGTGCGGTTGGCAAGAAATTCACATCCGAAGCGTACGCAATCAGCGACTGGTGTAAATTAGGGCGATCATTTAATACCCCATTGGCTTTCATCCAGATACTACGCTTGGCTTCGCATGCTTGTGGATTAATCGGATCGATAAACTGCACCGGCCGAATATCAATCGGTTTATCGCAAATAAAGCGGTTACACAGCTCAGAAGGGAGCTTATCACGCATCCCAAAAGCATATTCCTGCTCAGACTGCAGCTCATCAGGTGATGGCACATCCGGCATGCTCATTTGATGTTCAAAACCTTTTTCCTGTTCCTGAAAAGAGGCGATCATCATAAAAATAGGACGTCCATACTGAATCGCCCGAACTTGGCGCGTTGTGATTGTTCGCCCATCACGTAATTTTGTGACTTCATAAACAATCGGTTTTGCTGGATCGCCAGGATGTAAAAAATAAGAATGTAGCGAATGAATTCGGCGCTCTTCAATGACCGTCTCACTGGCTGCACAGAGTGCCTGCCCTAAAACTTGGCCACCAAAAACAACGCCGATCCCTAAATCTTCGCTATTACCCCGAAATAATCCTTGCTCTATCGACTCTAGACTGAGCAGATCCAGCAAATTTGAGAGAATTTTACTCATGACTCTGGCGCATCTGTTTGCATAAAAGCGACAAGGATGCGCAAAGTCGACGAGAAGATCAATCCCCTGCGCTTAAAATTTAGCCAGAGACTTGCATTAATAACTCTTTTAATGGCGCAAATTCTGCTGGGAAAAATTTAGAAAGCAATGGTAAATCAATTCGTTGAGCCAATGCATCAGGCAGTTCAACGGGTTTTGGCAAAATTGCATCAACCACTGATTTAAATTTCGCAGGGTGTGCTGTACACAAGAAAATCCCCTGTTCGCCATCATTAAGCTGAGCACTTAGCTGTTGCCAAGCTATCGCACCATGCGGCTCACTAACATACCCCTGCTGATACAGAGCGACCATCGCTTCGCGAGTTTGCTCATCCGTTAATGCTCCAAAGCCTAATTCGCTAAGCGAGCGATTTTGCACTTTAAAGAGCTCCTCAATACGTGGCCAGTTATTCGGTTGACTCACATCCATCGCATTAGACAAGGTTGCCACCGTTGGATGAGGCAGCCATTGACCATCCGCCAAATAACGAGGAACCGTATCGTTCACGTTGGTTGCTGCAATAAAGCGTTTCACTGGCAAGCCTAAACTCTGGGCAATCAGCCCTGCTGTCAGGTTACCAAAGTTACCACTTGGAACCGAGAACACGACATTGTTTCGTTTTTCTTTAGGCAACTGAGCGAGCGCTTCAAAGTAGTAACAGACTTGAGCTAACAAACGGCTAATGTTGATTGAGTTAGCTGAGTTAAGGCCAACATCTTCACGCAAAGCTTGGTCATCAAAGGCTTGTTTGACCAGTGACTGGCAGGCATCAAAATCACTTTTCACCGCAACGGTAGTAATGTTGTTGCCTAAAGTACAAAACAGTTTTTCCTGTAACTCACTGATTTTCCCTTCAGGATAGAGCACCACAACTTTAATGTTTTCTATGCCATAAAAAGCATGAGCGACCGCAGCCCCGGTATCGCCCGAGGTTGCCGTTAAAATGGTAACCGCACGGCCCTTGCTAAAGCGTTTCAGACATTGGGCCATAAACCGCGCACCAAAATCTTTAAATGCCAGTGTTGGTCCATGGAAAAGCTCTAACGCCGCCACATTATCACTAACATTGGCAATTGGCGCGGCAAAACTAAATGCCTGACTAACCATATCAGTGACTTCGGTTAAAGAGAGTTCATCACCAATCAAATGGTGCAAAATAGCACTGCTACGGGTTACAAAGTCCTGACTTAGAAGCTCGTCAATATTCTCTAATTTGACTAACTCAGACGGGAAAAATAGCCCTTGCTGCTTACCTAAGCCTATTTGCACAGCCTGGGCAAAACTAACCTGCTGCTCGGGGCATTTAATGTTGTATAACTTCATAGTTGGTTTCCTGTAACTTGAGTGCCTTGTTTGTTGATGCGACAAATGTGGCAAAATCCGTCTTCGTTTTGAATAAAGTGTTTGGTTAGCCAATCGGCGATGCGCTCAGCCTGTTCCATGTCTGTTGCAATACTAAATAAAGTTGGACCTGAACCAGAAATACCACAAGCGATGGAACCGGCATCCAATGCGAACTGGCGCGCTTGATCAAAACCTGGAATGAGAGCTCTGCGATATGGCTCTGCAATCACATCTTTTAAGAAGCTTGCGGCTAACTTAGGCTGGTTAGTATAGCTGGCATGAATAAAGCCGCCCAATTGCCGACCATAGGTCAGCACATCTTGGCGCCGATATTGAGCAGGCAAAATCGCGCGCGCTTCAGCCGTTGAAATACTAATGCCAGGGTAAGCTAAAACCCAAAGCCAATCATCAAAGGTTGGGATCGACTGGCTGATCACACCTTCGCTTTCGAGCATGAGCTGAATGCCCCCTAAATAGCACGGGGCAACATTATCATAATGGACGCTGCCGCTGATTTTGCCTTCTAGCTCGCCCATCATCATTAGCATCTGATTGGCATCAAAGGGGCTATCATAAAATTGATTTAATGCTTCAAAAGCGGCAACCACCGAACAAGCGCTTGAGCCCAAGCCACTACCAATGGGCAAGTTCTTTTCTAAGATCATGGCCAAAGGCCGCTCTTTAATTTGTAGCGGTTTTATCTGCTCCAGAAAATACTCATAACAACCATAAAGGATGTTTTGTTTGGGATCTTCTGGCAATTTATGCGCAAAGCGGCCACGATTTTCAATCGAAAATTGCTCGCTTGCAAACACCTGAACGCGATCGCCTAATAGTTCACCGCTAATCGGTTCTAAAGCTGCACCTAACACGTCAAAGCCAACGCTGACATTCCCGATAGATGCCGGGGCATAGGTTACCACTGACATGCTAGATCTCCTGTTTCCAATTTAAAGTTCTTAAAATATCTGCAAAAACACCTGCTGCTGTCACAGCACTACCGGCGCCATAACCACGTAAAACCAGTGGCAGAGGCTGATAGTAACGGCTATAAAAAGCCAGAGCGTTTTCACCATCCTTGACGCGATACAACGGATCGCTGACATCGACAGCCTTGATGCTCACGCGGCATTTTCCTTCATTTATTTCACCCACATAACGCAACACTTTGTTGTCACGTTTAGCCTGTTCAATCCATTGATTAAAGAAGTCATCATTTTGCTCTAAACGAGACAGAAAATCTTCTTTAGTGCCACTCATATCAAAATCTGGTGATATAGCAGGTTGTACTTCGATATCATCCAAGTCCTGCATTAATCCAGATTCACGAGCCAAAATCAGCAACTTACGAGCGACGTCAGTCCCAGAAAGATCATCTCGTGGGTCAGGTTCAGTAAAACCATTTTCCAGCGCCAAACGCGTTGCTTGAGAAAAACTCATCCCTTCATCAAGCTTGCCAAAAATATAGGAGAGCGAGCCAGAAAGTACGCCAGTAAAGCGTTGCAGTTGATCGCCTGCTTTAAGCAGGTTCTGCAGGTTTTCAATCACCGGAAGCCCTGCCCCAACGTTGGTGTCGTACAAAAACTTGCGCCGATGTTTCAGCGCTTGTTGGCGAAGCTGTCGATAATAATGAATATCGCCAGTATTTGCTTTTTTATTGGCGGTGACGACATGAAAGCCATTTCCAAGCAGTTCGCTATATAAAGCCGCCACGCAATCGCTACTGGTGCAATCAACGATCACCGGATTAATCAGATGATAGGAGCGAACCATTTCGCTGACATCATCCAAAGAGAATCCGCCATTGGGAGCACTTTGTGAAAGCATCTGCCGCCATTGGCTCAAATCAATCCCATTTGGATTGGAGATCATTGTTTTGCTATTACTGATGCCACACACTCGCAGCCCAATCTGTTGAGTTAACAAATGGGTCTGCTGGGCATAAATCTGTTCAAGCAATGCTCGGCCAACTCCCCCACAACCAATGACAAACAGATCGATATAAGAGCGGCTGTTGAACAGGTTCTGATGACAGGCTCGAATCGCCTCTTCGCTTTTGTCTTCGCTAATCACCGCCGAGATAGAGCGCTCTGATGAGCCTTGAGCAATCGCTACAATATTAATCGAAACTTGTGCCAGAGCTGTGAAAAATCGCGCGGCAACACCTTTGCTTGAGCGCATCTGATCGCCAATTAACGAGATAATCGCGAGATGATCGACTTGCTCAACCGGTTCCAGAAGCTGGTTTTTCAGCTCTAAGTTGAACTCATTGCGCAAAGCTTGCACCGCATGCGCAGCATCAACGCTATGAACACAAAAACTGATGGAGTATTCAGAAGAAGACTGAGTAATTAATACCACTGAAATTTTCTGCTGGGCAATGCAAGAGAATACTCGCCCACACATGCCAGCAATGCCTTTCATCCCTGGGCCAGAAACCGTCAACATGGTTAAATTCGATAAACTTGATAATGCTTTAACCGCTTGCACAGATTGCTCGGCCTGATGAGCATCAATTAACGTCCCCTGATGTTGTGGTTTAAAGGTATTCTTAATCAAGCACGGAATTTGATACTGGGCAATTGGCGCGATGGTGCGAGGATGCAATACTTTTGCGCCAAAGTAGGAAAGCTCCATCGCCTCTGCGTAGCTTAAATGAGAAAGCAGCTTCGCATCGTTAACCAAGCGAGGGTCGCAATTATAAACACCATCAACGTCGGTCCAAATTTCGCAGCAGTCCGCATCCATACACGCGGCTAATACCGCGGCACTGTAATCCGAACCATTACGCCCTAGCACCATGGTCTCGCCGTTGGCATCGCCAGCGGTAAACCCTGGCATCAAATACACATGTTTTTCATCGATGACTTGGCTGGCAAAACGCTCGCGACTGACCAAGATATTCACACTGGCATTAAGTGGCTCGCCTTCACCGGCAAACAACTGACGCGGGTCAAGAATCACAGCGGGACGCTCGCGCGCCTGCAATAACGCTTTCATACATGCCACTGAGAGCTCCTCACCAGAAGCTAAAACCGCGGCTTGGGTACTCTGAGGACGACACTTAAGCATCTGCATACCATGGCAGAAATGTTTAAGTTGTTGGATTTTATCAGCGAGTTGTTGTTGCAAAGGTGTGAGGGCAAAGGAGGGATATAATTTTTGAAGATCTTCAAATAACTGGATAAATATCTGCTTAAAGGCTGACAGAGACTTGTGCACTTGCTCATCATCATCGACTTTATCAATCAGGGCAACGAGATGATTAGTGATCCCGGCAGGGGCTGAAAGCACAACTGCCACCTGACTTTGCCGGTAAGTATTTAAGACAATATCGGCAACCTGATTAAAGCGCTCAGCGTCAGCCAGCGACGAACCTCCGAATTTTAAAACCCTCATTCCCAACAGCTCCTATACTTTTTTAGCCCTAAAAAAAAGGCCCGTCGTTTGACGGGCCCTGAATCATTTTAGAAGTTACGATCAGCCCGCCTCGCGCCCAATGGTAATGGTGCGAATAATAATGGTGGTGGTTGTCAGGCTGGTAGTCTGTAACATGTGTAACCTCTGGAATCTATTGCACTACCATTCATTAGTTAACATCGTTTGTCAAGAAAAAATATTATTTCAAGAATTCTTACATCATTAAAATGAATGCTTAAAAATAATAGAACTTAGACAATAACCTTATAAATAACCAAAAAATTTCTACTACAAGTCTTTTATCATCTATACCATTTAGGTTCAGCATAATTAACTAGCAAAATGCTCACACTCATACGGTCTATCTCTGCTGTTTTTCTTGCAAAAACTTTTTCTCTTTATCTGAGAATCAGTTATTGATTCAGCACACAAAAAAATGCTATTAAAGGGAAGAATTAGTTCATAATTTATCCACTGTCTTTAAAAACTGGGCTTGGCTTATGAATGGATTGCGAATGGATTTGCACGCGATTGCACTGCTGTATGCCGCGGTGTGTACTCCTGCTTTTGCCCAAATCAGCCAACCGATTGCTTCCAGTGCTCCTGCATCTCATTGGTATGTTTACACCAGTAATGAGGCGGTTAGTTTCGATGTTGCAAATCATAATGCACAGAGAAAATTCGTCGGTGGCTATCAATATGCTCTGCCGAGTCAGCTTAATTGGTTTATTGAAACAGGCTTTAAACCGTTAGAGGACGGACAACTTAGTGACATTGCTTCAAGACATGGCATGAATTTGAGTACTGGATTACGCTATCAGCTCTCATCAGAGGTTGAACTCTCTGGAATGTTTAATCAGCAAGCAGCTGATGATGACCAACACCATGCAATGATGTCGATGGATTTTGAAGGTGCCTATCAGCTCAATACTCAATTAGCGCTAAAAGCACGCTATAAAGTGTATCCCGATAACGACCCTTTAAGTGAAAACAGTCTAGTGTTTGATCTTAACTATAATTTTTAATGAGCTTGGTCATATATACATTTGCGATGAAAAGCATTTAGCTGCATTTTAAAATTGTTGACGGAGCTTTAAATAACGCCGAGCCGAGCACTGCCAATAGCTATCAATCGAACCCAGATCACTGACAAAAGCGGAATCGACACAACTTAACAGCTCCACCCTCGCTCTATCATTGACAGTATAAATAGCCAATTGCTTAAAACGCCGCGCCAAACTAATCCCTTGATGTGGTGATAACTGACAATAAAAACTCAGCTCAGCATGACGATTATCTTTTGCTGCGCCCCAAAGCGTAATAAAGTGACAATGCTGTCGAAACAGCGCACTGCTCAAAGATAAATTGAAACGGCGGTTCTCATTTTTTGAATAAATTTTCCCCATTGGATTTGCGCCAGTAATAATGCATCCTGAAAACCTCGGCACTAAAGATAAACTGACAAAATCGACCTGCTGGTAGCTCGCCCATAACGCTGAAAATTGCCGATTGAAAACATAACGCCCTTTTGTGTAACTTTCTTTCATAATATGAGATTGACTTGTATCAAGAACACGTTAAAAAATTGCAACCTAGGCACACCTGAAGTTGTTATGTCTGTGTTAAGTACTTAGAATAGCATCATTACAAACGTACTTAACTTAGCTGTTTATCAATAGAAGATTTCTTTGGCTGACTCCCTAAAGGATGGGTTGAGTCACAGACATATTTAACACAAAATCAACAATAGTCGTAACAGCCAAGATGAAAGGCTGGTCTAGCTTCTACTCCAGCCGAGACGTAAAAGTTTTTTATTTTCATTATTGAGGAAGACCATGACACCAAATATTTTGATTGTCGAGGATGAACTGGTCACCAGAAATACTCTTAAGAGTATTTTTGAAGCAGAAGGGTATCATGTTCTAGAGGCCAATGACGGCTCTGAGATGAATGACCTGCTCGCGAACAACACGATTCATCTGATTATCATGGATATTAATCTACCAGGCAAAAACGGATTGCTATTGGCTCGCGAGCTTCGCGATAAAGAACAGATTGCATTAATGTTTTTAACTGGGCGTGATAATGAAGTCGACAAAATTCTGGGGCTAGAAATCGGCGCAGATGACTATATTACCAAACCGTTTAACCCTCGTGAGCTAACGATTCGTGCTCGCAACCTGCTCAACCGTACGCTCAATGTGCAAGGTCCTCATGATGAAGGTCATCCAGTTGAAACGTATCACTTTAACGGATGGATACTAGATATTAACAGTCGCTCATTAGTAAGCCCTAATGGTGATAGTTATAAACTGCCGCGCAGTGAATTTAGAGCAATGCTCCATTTTGTTGAAAATCCAGGACAAATTCAAACCCGAGCTGAGCTTCTCAAAAAAATGACCGGGCGTGAGCTTAAGCCCCATGATCGCACGGTAGATGTAACGATTCGCCGTATTCGTAAACATTTCGAATCGGTACCGGAAACCCCGGAAATCATTGCGACTATCCACGGCGAAGGTTATCGCTTTTGTGGTGAGATAGAACAAGAATAAAAAACATCCCGCTGTTAACAGCGGGTTTTTTTACCCGGAACAAAATTAAATTGATAGGTCAATAATTATTGATCAAAATTAGGTTTGTTGTAATTTTTCTACATAATTGTCGAATCAATTCTGTATAATACCCCGAGGTTTAAGACTGAACTTCTCATCTGGAGATATTTTTCCATGAAAAAAACTAAG
Source organism: Celerinatantimonas sediminis (assembly GCF_046054195.1). NCBI lineage: Bacteria > Pseudomonadati > Pseudomonadota > Gammaproteobacteria > Celerinatantimonadaceae > Celerinatantimonas > Celerinatantimonas sediminis. The sequence goes on along the minus strand of NZ_JBEQCS010000010.1, from coordinate 103,971 downwards.
ATCGTTTGTACTATCGGACCTAAATCCGAACCAAAAGAAAAACTCCGTGAATTAGTTGACGCTGGCATGAACGTCATGCGTTTGAACTTCTCCCATGGGGATTTCGAAGAACACGGTGGCCGTATCAAAAGCCTTCGTGAAATCATGGCAGAAACAGGTAAAACACTTGCCATCTTATTAGATACGAAAGGTCCTGAAATCCGTACAATGAAACTTGAAGGCGGTCAGGATGTTTCTTTAACAACAGGCCAAACCTTTACTTTCACAACTGACCAGAGTGTGATTGGCAACAACGAACGTGTTGCGGTTACTTATAATGGTCTGGCTCAAGACTTACGCCCAGGCAACATCGTGCTGGTTGATGATGGTCTGTTGGAAATGGAAGTTACATCAGTAACTGACGAAGAAGTTATCTGTAAAGTACTCAACAACGGCGACTTGGGCGAAAACAAAGGCGTTAACCTGCCAAACGTTAGCGTTAGTCTGCCAGCATTGGCTGAAAAAGATAAACGTGACCTGGTATTTGGTTGCGAACAAGGCGTTGATTACATCGCAGCTTCTTTCATCCGTAAAAAAGATGACGTTTTAGCAATTCGTGAATGGCTAAAACAAAACGGCGGCGAAAACATCCAGATTATCTCGAAAATTGAAAACCAAGAAGGTCTGGACAACTTCGATGAAATTCTAGCCGCTTCTGACGGTATCATGGTTGCTCGTGGTGACCTTGGTGTTGAAATCCCTGTCGAAGAAGTTATCTTCGCACAGAAAATGATGATTGAAAAATGTAACCAAGCTCGCAAAGTTGTTATTACTGCAACTCAGATGCTTGATTCAATGATCAAAAACCCTCGCCCAACTCGTGCTGAAGCAGGCGACGTTGCAAACGCTATCTTAGATGGTACTGATGCAGTTATGCTTTCTGGTGAATCAGCTAAAGGTAAATATCCAGCTGAAGCCGTTCGCATCATGTCTACTATCTGTCAGCGTACTGATGCAGTAATGACTTCACGTCTTGACCCTGCTCACGACAGCAACCATCTGCGCATCACTGAAGCTGTATGTAAAAGTGCAGTAGAAACTTCAGAAAAACTGAGTGCACCTCTGATCGTTGTGGCTACTCGCGGTGGTAAATCAGCTAAATCTATCCGTAAATACTTCCCACAGGCAAACATCCTGGCTGTAACAACTAACGAAAAAGTTGCCAAACAGTTGAGTCTGTCTAAAGGCGTTTATCCTTATTTAGTTGATGCAATTGACAGCACTGATGACTTCTACAAAATCGGTAAAGAGTTAGCACTTAAAACCGAAATGGCACAAAAAGGTGACATCGTTGTGATGGTATCTGGTGCATTGGTTCCATCAGGCACAACCAATACTTCTTCAGTTCACGTTCTGTAATTGAAGCTACACTCATTGGTGTGATGATAAAGCCAGTCTTAAGACTGGCTTTTTATTGATTAAAGCTCTTCTCTGCCAGCTCTTGCGTTACCCATCGAGTCATCCAAGTAAAACTCCTTCTTATAAAGCTTTCACAAAATTATTCTCTAACACTCTGTATTATCAATAAATTTATACTTAAAAATGAGAAATAGCAGAATACTCGCCAAGGATTTTTAAGGTTTTATATTCATCATTAGTTAGCCCTAAATGGAATATCACTGAAGATTCGTAATAGTCAAAATGAATATATTGTCACAAAATTTCCATAATTTTGTGACCAGAATGTAATCAAAGCTTCGTAGCCTGATGCTGGAACATCAGGAGGATGGCTATGTTTTCTGTCGATAAACTTATTCAGGATTATTACCCGGCGATACAGAATAAACCGCGTCGCTACTCAATACTTAAATACTTTCTTAGCAAAGTACTCTTTGAGGAAACTTTTCAGAGTTTTGAACAAAGACACCCTCAGCTCAGCGGACTGGCATTTATTGACCAAGTCTTTAACGAATTAGATTTTAGCTATCAGGTTTCAAGCAGTCACCGCGAACGGATTCCATCTGAAGGTGCCGTTATTATTGTGGCGAACCATCCGATTGGCTCACTGGATGGATTAGCTCTATTACACCTGGTCGGACAGATCAGAAGTGACGTTAAAATCATCGCCAACCAAATGCTCAGTGCCCTTTCAGCGCTTGAGTCGCTCATTTTACCCGTCGATAATATGACTGGTCACAGTCGTCGCGAACAATTAGAGAAACTACAAGAACATCTTGAACAACAAGGCGCTTTGATTGTCTTTCCCGCCGGAGAAGTATCGCGTTTGAAACATCTACGTCAGCGTGATTGCCGCTGGCAACGCGGCTTTGTCAAAATTGCAGATAAAAGCAAAGCCCCTATTCTTCCGATATGCGTCAAAGCACGTAACAGCTCTTTGTTTTATTTGTGCTCAATGCTGAATAAATCGCTTTCGACCATCTTACTTGTGCGAGAACTGTTCTGGCACAAAGGTCAAACCATTGAGTTAGTGATAGGTGAGCCAATCCCACATCACAGTTATAGTCACCCCAATATTGATTTATTTACTCGAGCCCAACTGCTGCGCAAACATACCTATCGTATCGGTTCTGGAAAGAAAGGCTTATTTCAGACTGAAGCGGCCATCGCCCATCCACAACCTCGGCAAAAGCTAGCTCAAGATATCTGTCAGTTAGAAAAACTCGGACAAACCCCCGATGGACAACTGATTTACCTTTCTGAAAAAGACCACCCGGAAAGTCTACTGGCAGAATTAGGCCGATTACGCGAATATTCATTCCGAGCCGTTGGCGAAGGGACGGGCCAGCGCAGCGATACGGACCATTATGATGCCGAATATATGCATTTAGTTCTATGGCATCCCCAAGATCAACAAATTGTTGGCGCCTATCGGCTGGTCGATAGCTTTAAAGCCATCCAAGAGCATGGGCTCAAAGCACTTTACAGCCATAGTTTGTTTGAATATCAGCATTCAAATTGCGCATTTCTAAAATCAGGCATTGAGTTAGGACGAAGCTTTGTGCAACCTCGCTACTGGGGACGACGCAGTTTGGATTATTTATGGCTAGGAATTGGCGCATTTTTAGCTCGCCGCCCACAATATCGCTACCTATTTGGACCGGTCAGTATCAGCGCAAAACTTCCCCCACAGGCTCGCGATCTGTTAGTCTATTTTTACCAACAGTACTTTGCTTCAGATTTCTTTTTGGCTCGCTCTCGCAACCCCTATCTGTTAGAAAAACAGATCCGACAGAATTTAAGTTTGAGATTTGAAGGTAACGACTATCAAAAAGACTTTGCTCTGCTTAAATCAGCGTTGGCCAATATGGGCTGCGCCATTCCAACTTTATATAAACAGTACACCGAGCTGTGTGAGCCAGGCGGCGTTCAATTCATTGACTTTAACGTTGACCCTAATTTTAAGCAGTGCGTCGATGGCCTCGTTTTAGTCGATGTAGCGCAGCTTAAACCAAGCAAACACAAACGTTACATCGCTATCCATCAACTGCAATAACGTTTTCTACTTTATCTCAAGGGCAATCTGACCATAATTGCCCTTAATCCTCACAGCACAAATCACTCTATCTTATTGAGTATTAGACATATCACAAAAATTATCATCTTCTCGCTAAGACATTACCCAAAGCACAAAGAAGCAGGTAAGATGAATTTAAAATAATTCACAATCAAGCAGGTACACCGATGAAAACAATCGAGAGGACTCTCGAGTCGAAAAAAAATATTGCGCTGGTTGCCCACGATAATCAAAAACCAGCATTAATGCGCTGGTGCGCACGTAACCAAGAAACTCTCGCCCAACACCAACTTTACGGAACAGGAACGACCGGTTCACTTTTAAGAAAAACCGGATTAGATGTTAACTGTCTCTATAGTGGCCCAATGGGTGGTGACCAACAATTAGGGGCGATGATTGCCGAAGGCAAAATCGATATTCTTATTTTCTTCTGGGACCCACTGGAATCAATGCCTCATGATCCAGATGTCAAAGCATTGCTGCGTATCACCACTGTTTGGAACATTCCTGTTGCAATTAACGAAGCATCTGCAGATTTTCTGATTGCCTGTCAGTACTTTGGCGAAGAATTTGTCACACAAATCCCTGACTACAGTGGCTATCTATTCGATAGGACCAATTAATTTTTTTAATCACAACATTGCTTGCCCAAGCCTTCATATAACTAATGCTTGGGCATTTTGGTAAATATCTTCCCTGCCCGATAAAGAATTAATTCTTTCTTTGAAGTGATGACCTATATTCCATAGGCATTAGCTACTACGAGCATTCAAATTTCCCCAAAAGAAATAACTATACTATTAAGCAATACTTTTTAGATATAGCCTCATACTTTTATTAAACTTTAACATCTATAATGATGAAAACAACTAGTACTAACATCCTTATTATATATAACTGTCAGTTTATATAACAATTACTATTTGAAATGAAAAACAATAATTATCAAAAAAATGATTTATATATCATTATAAAATGATATATAAATGTTAAAACAATCAACAAGCATTGATTTTTTTTTTCCAAAGCCAATCGAAAAACACCTATAACCATCTAATCAAGTTGCAATGTGATGTTCATCATGTTTCCATCCTGAACCTGAAATTTTTCGAGCAAATAACACGCAAAATCAAACCATAATATTAGTACTTTTTATTACGAAATAAAAATAAGTATTAAAACCACTCAAAACAATCTAATCAATTTAATCATACTTTATTCGGTTTTTTTAAATAACCCTATAAAAATTCATTTACAATCTCTTTTAACAAGTTAGTATCTTTTCTAAAAACATTATTCATTAATAATAATATTTAGCGTAGATAATTTAATATTTATCTTCACCGCTCGAATACTATCTATAAATGATTGTTGGAATATTTACACTCTCCAATAACCATTTCAACACACAATAAAAGACAAGCAAATAACTAAACACGCAGCTTAAAGTCGAGGTAGATCGATGACTGAATATGATGATATCGCTCAGTTTAAAATTACCACTAATAATGAATCAGTTAAATTTAAAAGCTTTACTCACAATAAATATAAATATCAGCAAAACCGAAATGTCATTCTCAGCCAGTTATATCAACTCAGCTCGGAGAAATTGACCACTCAAACACCAGCCCAACAGAGCAATCAAGCCGAACTTAGCGCGCAACCGGAAATACCATTAACCATTAGCGATACTCAGCAACCAGAACAAGAGCCAACGCTAGAACCCGAAGTAAAAACAGGGATCTTATCTGGCCTTAGCAAAGTTCTAACATCAAACAAACAACACACCAGCACTACTTCAACATTACCTAAGCAACCAATGCCATCTGTTTTTCAGTCTGCTGTAGAAAAAAGGCAACTCTCATGAAACTCATATCTATTAGTTCAAGTAAAGGCGGCGTGGGTAAAACAACTATTGCCGCAAATTTGGCGCATATGTTATCACTGCGTGGATTTACAGTTCTGGCTATTGATTTCGACTCACAAAATTCGCTGCGCACTCACTTTGGCATTCCCCTTAGTGATACCCAAGGATTTGTCAGTAAAGCGCTAAGGCAAAGTGATTGGAGCCCCTTCATCATTTCAGTGAGCAATAACCTGTTTGTCCTCCCTTATGGTGAATGCGATGAATCAACTCAAAGTATTTTTGAACAACGTCTACTTAATGACAGTGATTTTTTACACCATGGTTTACAAGCACTGCGCAATACTGAAGGACTGATCTTAGTTGCGGATACAGCATCTTTGAGCAGTCCAGCATTTAAAGCCTTAACACAGTTAGCTGACATCCAGCTCATTCCTCTACTATCTGATACAGCTTCAATGACGCAGCTACCTTATTTGGAACGGACAGGATTTCTTGAGCATCCACAAAGTGTTAAGAATTTCTTTATCCTAAACCAAACAAACCCACGTAGTGATGTATGCCAAGACGTTGAAACATTTGCTCAAAATACCCTATCTAAGCAGTTAATTGGCCAAATTCACCGAGATGAAAGCGTCCTCAAAGCTCATTCGGCTGAACAATCAATCACTGATTTTAATCGACTATCTGCAGCCGCTGCTGATATTGAAGCCATCAGTGACAAGGTTATCGACTTGTTAGGACTGGAAATCGGAACTGGTGCAATTTATCACGATCTCAAAGAATCCATCCGCGAGTAAATGAACATGAAAAAATTACTGTCATATCTACTCATCCTTATCTGCATTCCTATTGCAGTATTGGTCATCATCACCCCGATGAACAGTTACAAACAGTTCATTTTTGCAATCAGTATTCTGCTTTGCATGGTCATAATGAATTTTTCTAAACGGCGCAGTGTTTCTGTCATTATGGTGTTTCTGTCGATACTAATGTCGGCTCGATATATCTATTTTCGTGCAACCCAAACGCTAGTTTTCAGCTCTGAAATCGAAATGATTTTGGGGATTGGATTGTTTGTCGCCGAAATATACTCATTTACTATGTTGTTGTTAGGCTATCTGCAAACCACCTTTCCTCTGAAGCGTGAAATTGTGCCACTGCCTGAAGATGAACGAAGTTGGCCAACTGTTGATGTGTATATTCCAACCTACAATGAACCTTTAAACGTTGTCAGAGATACTGTACTTGCTGCGCAATGTTTGGATTATCCAGCCAATAAAATGCGGATTTATCTACTTGATGATGGGAATCGCCAATCCTTTGCGGCTTTTGCTGCCGATGCTGGTGTTGGCTATATCACCCGCGATAATAATGAGCATGCAAAGGCTGGCAATCTCAATCATGCAATGCAACTGACCCATGGTGAACTCATTTGTATTTTTGACTGTGACCATGTAGCCACGCGAATCTTCCTGCAGGCCACCGTTGGTGCTTTTATCAAAGATCCAAAATTATCACTGATACAAACGCCTCACCATTTTTATTCGCCTGATCCATTTGAACGCAACCTCGCACAGGGTGAAAACGTACCCAATGAAGGTGAAATATTTTACGGCCCGGTTCAGCAAGGCAACGATAACTGGAATGCTACCTTTTTCTGTGGCTCTTGCGCCGTCATTCGGCGCAGCGCACTAGATGAAATCGACGGTTTTGCCGTTGAAACGGTCACCGAGGATGCCCATACAGCTTTAAAATTGCAGCGCTTAGGCTGGAATACTGCTTTTTTAGCGATTCCAATGGCTGGAGGGCTCGCGACCGAGAGGTTGGCTTTGCATGTTATCCAACGCAACCGATGGGCTCGAGGTATGACCCAAATTTTTCGCCTTGATAATCCACTTCTCGGACGAGGTCTATCACTGGCCCAGCGCCTATGTTATCTCAGCTCAATGCTCTACTTTCAGTTTGCTCTGCCGCGTATTGTCTTTATCACCGCGCCACTTACGTATCTGCTATTTAACCTGAAAGTGATTCACGCCTCAGCAATCTTGATTTTAGCTTATGTACTCCCCCATCTAGTGCTTTCAAATATAACAGGATCACGTTTAAGTGGCCGTTCTCGTTATGCTTTTTGGGGGGATATCTATGATACAGTGCTCGCATTTCATCTTGTCATTCCAACCTTTGTCACAATGATTATGCCAACACGAGGCAAATTTAATGTCACAGATAAAGGTGGATTACTAGATAAAGATTACTTCGATTTTCATATTGTTCGTATCCATATACTCGTCGCAGGATTTATCGCCCTTGGACTAGTAATGGGATTATTTCGCTTCACCCAGTGGGGCTATCCAGCTTATCATCCTTTCGTTGTTGCCATAAATATTATTTGGGGGTTTTATAGCCTATTTTTTATGCTTGGAGCCATTGCGGTTGCTAATGAACAACATCAAACCCGCACGACAACGAGGCTAAAGATCACTCTGCCAGCGATAATCCACTATGCTAGTGGCATTCTTTCAACCACCACAACAGTTGATCTTTCGATGAGTGGGTGCTGTATCAAGCTCGAAGATGAACAACACCTAACCGACCCAATCGAAGCTATTGAATTAGAACTGCAATCATGTCAAGTCGAATTAGAGGCTAAAACAGTTCTAGTAGCTCACGGACAAGCCCATTTAGTATTTGATGAGCTTTCAACCAATCAACGTCGAGAACTGGTAAGAATTGTTCTTTCGCGCGCAGATGCATGGGTAAAAACACCAAGGCAAAGACAAAATGGATTTAAGTCACTACTTGTATTAGCTAAATGTATTGCTCGAGTATATTGGTCTATGTTCCGGCCACAAATGTACAAAGCACCTAAAACGACTCCCAAAGGCTTACATCCACAAACCTTATCTCTCGAGCAGGGAATTAAATAACCATGAGACGAATATTAAAGACAATGCTATGCATGGTTATGAGCTTTGTGATAGCACCGACTGTTCATGCACAAACCGATGATGCGCATCAAGTTCACCTAAGTATTGCGCAGATGGGTGTAACAAAAGGTCTATTTCTGCGCCCCTCTCAGCAACAAGCAGGAATACATTTTACTCTAGCCAACAATATAGTAGTGAATCAAGCAAAGCTATTTTTACACCTAAAAATTCAATCAAAGCTTTCAGATAGTCAAACTGATTTGGCGATAATGTTAAATGGCCAAAAAGTTGGCACAATCCCACTTGATTTATCATCTGCGGCACAACGTAGTTATCAGTTAACTGTTCCAGCTATTTTGATGGCATCAGCAAACAACCTCAGCATTCACTTAGATAAGAATAAAGAGCAACAGTGCTTTTCTAATGACGCGAATCGTTATCAGATTACAATCTTGCCAAGTTCGTATCTGCAATTATCCGAATTGCCGTTGAAATCTGCTCCAAATTTGGCACAGCTACCGCAACCATTTTTACAAGCTTCGCAGATGACGCCACAAGTTTTATCCATGGTATTGCCATCTAGACCCAGCCCAGACCAAGTGAGTGCCGGAGCGTTGATTGCCTCATGGTTTGGTATTAAAGCAAGCTACCATGATGTTCACTGGCAAGTTTTTAAAGACCAACTGCCCACAGGAAACGCAATTATTTTGGGCTATCCTGGCCAAACAGTCGCTGGTATAAAACTGCCTCAGACTCAATCTGCAGCGCTAACAGTGATAGCCAATCCTATTGATGATAAATCGCAACTGTTATTAATCTCGGGGCAAGGTGATGAACTGCGCCAAGCCGCGTGGTGGCTGACCCAAGGGAAACTACCCACACAAAGTCATGATAACCAAATCCCGGCACAAACAATTCCATATCGTCATAGTTATGATGCGCCTAAATGGATCTCGACCCAACACCGAGTCTATTTTCGGAAATTGGTAAAAAATCAACAAAATCTAGCTGTTTCTGGGATCTGGCACAATGCCGTACAAGTGCACTTCAAAGCCGCTCCAGATCTATTTTTATGGGATGGCGAAACAATTCCACTGCACATTGGCTACCAGTTTCCAGCTCAACAGTGGATTAATCCCAAAAAATCATATCTAAACCTTACTTTTAACCACCATTTATTGCAAAACTTGTCAATTAATAAGCCAGGAGTACTTGAGCATTTATGGGGAAAACTCGGCTACAATGAACGCCAAGATCATGCTGATATCGCTCTGGCCCCTTATATGATCTACGGCGATAACCTCCTATCACTCTATTTTCAGATAACGCCAAAAACTGATGTGCCATGTGATGTGATTGCATCGAGAAATATTCAGAGCCAAATATCAGATGACTCTTGGATAGACTTAAGCGACACACATCACTTCTCTATGCTTCCTAATCTGTCATTTTTTATTGGGGCTTCATTTCCTTTTTCCATTAAAGCCGACTTTGCTCAGACCGCTTTATTATTACCACCAGCACCAAGTGCTGCACAAATTGCAACACTACTAAATTTAGCGACTCGCGCAGGCAATAATACCGGAGTTGTTCTGGCACATAATCGGGTCTTGTTTGGTCTTGCTCACAATAAAGAAGATTTAGATGTCTTAAAAAATCGGCATGTTTTAGTTGTGTCATCAATGAGTGCAAAAGCCTTCAATCAACATTTATTTACAAATACTCCATTTACTATAAGTAACAATACATTAAGTGTTAGAGACCCATCACTTTGGCAACATTTAAGAGCATTAGTCACGGGACACTGGGCTTTACAAGGTGAAGCAGCGAACCACTACTTAATGTCCAATCGCGCTTGGCGTGGATTTATTAGCTACCGTTCACCTTGGAATTCTAAACGCGTAGTCGTGATGGCAACAGCAAGTAGTGACCAGCAATTGAGCATGCTCCACAGCGACTTAGAAAATTCACAAACCAACGCAGATATCCGCAAAGATGTCTCAATTATTACCAGCGATAATGGTGTCCAAAGTTTTCAGGTTTCACCTCATTTTGCCAGCGGTCAGTTACCTTGGTATTTGAAAATTATCTGGTTTGCCAGTGCGCATTCTGTTTTTACTGCAATTTGCACTATTTTTGCCTGCCTTATCATCGCTTTGGCTGTCATCAGCCTCATGAAACGTCGCAGTGAAAAACGCCTTAACATGGAATAACACCAATGAAGAAATGGACACATAACTCATTAAAATTTAAAGTAATATATGTAGCAACATTGTTAAGTGCGACATTTGCAACCGCTTCTATTCACGCCAAACAAATGCCAGCTGAAATCAATGCACTGTTTGAACAAGCTCAATACTGGCATCAAAAAGATCATAATGATTTAGCCATGGACTCACTGAAGAAAGTGCTGATGGCAGAACCAAATAACACTCAAGCTCTCTATTTATTAGCTTTATGGTCAAGGCAAAAAGGCGATCTTACAAATGCCGATCTTTGGCGTAAACGATTGGAACAAGCAGCCCCTAATGCCACCCAACTTCGTGAGCTAGACAATGCCCAAGCACTGCAAAAAATTCCACAAGAACAGTTATCTCTGGCTCGAGAACAGGCACAGAGTGGCAATATCAAAGCAGCCATCAAAACCTGGCAGAAAATTTTCAAAAATGGTGATATTCCTGTTAGTTTCGCCCCCGAGTACTACCAAACGATGGCAGCGGACCAATCGCTTTACCCTAAAGCTCGTCAACAACTGCGCAAATTGGTTAGTGTTCATCCACATAATAGTGCGTTGAAGCTGGCACTTGGCAAGGTTCTAAGTTATCGCTCTGATAGTCGCCGCCAAGGGATTAAAGAACTTGAAAAACTAGCACCTAACAATAAAGATGCGGACCAAAGCTTGCGTCAAAGTTTATTGTGGTTAGCCCCTAAAGTGAGCGATGCAACGTTTTATCGCCATTGGATGAAACGCCATCCTGGTGACAGTACAGTCATTCATTACTATCAAAGCCATCTTGTAAATACTGATAAGCAAGAAGGATATAAAGCACTCAATACTGGACATTTAACGCAAGCTAAAAAGCATTTTGACAAAATACTACGCGCAACCCCTCATGACCCAGATGCATTGCAAGGGCTAGGATTTATCGAACTAAAAGAAGAGCATTATAAAAACGCTGCAGAATATCTGCGCCGAGCCGTCACGCAAGCCCGCCGTCAATCACCTAGTACTCATCAGTCTTTAATTGCAAATGCATCTTTTTATGCTCAGCTGGCCAAAGCCAAATGGGCGGCACAAAAAGGTCAAATTGATGATACTCTGAAATTGAGCGCCCCCTTAGTCAAGGGGTCTAGCTCTCGGGCTATTGCAGCAAAACTTTTTCGAGCAAACCTCTTAAGGCACAACAATCACAATAACGAAGCAGAAAAACTATTACGTGATGTGCTAAAAGCCCAACCGAAAAATACTGATGCAATTACACAGCTCTACTACGTGTTAAATGATGAACAAAAGTTGAACCAAGCAGATAAATTGCTAAGTCAACTACCATCAAAAATTCGTCAGCGTATGCAAGCACAGGGGAACTTTTCAATAGTGCGGCAAAAAGCGCAGCAGTTGCAAGCCGATGGACAACCAGAACAGGCGATTGCAACCTTGCTTACAGCACTAAACCACGCACCACAAAACCCATGGATCCGTCTCGATTTAGCACGAATAATGAGTAAAATTGGACGTAATATTGAGGTCACGAGCATCATCGAGCCGCTTATCGATTCTCAAGCTAATGCGACTCAACTCTACGCCGGAGCATTATTTGCCAGCGATCAGCACAACTGGGTACAGGTTCGATCACTACTAGATCGAATCCCTAAAAAACAGCTCAACTCGTCAATGTTAGAGCTAAAAAATCAGACGATGCTGAATCTTGCGCTGAGTAAAGCCAATCAACAGATTGAGCAAGGACAATTACACGAAGCCTATCAAACGCTTGCACCTTTCATTACTAATCCACCGAAAACGCCAGTCAATGTTGGACAGATTGCAAAAATGCTCGCTCAGATAGGTGATTTAAATGATGCAGTGATGCTGATACAAAATAATATCAAACAAGGTGTAAATGGAAATATTGGTGATTATATCGATCATATATCGATATTAGAGCAGAAAGGATTAGACATGAGTGCTCAAGCATTAGTGAACAATCCAAAACTTAAGAAGAATAGTACCTTAGAACAACTCATACAGGCTCAGGATATTATCACTATTGCCCAAAGCGATAGACTCCGCCAACAAGGGAAATTTGCTAAGGATTATGATTTATTAACCAATGCGCTCAAGCAGTCACCGAAAGATAAAGGACTCATGCTAGCGATGGCCCGATTATATCAATCTGGAAAGATGTATAACCAAGCTCGACAAGTCTATTACTATTTGCTCAATGACGACACAGCAAACCAAGATGCTCGAATTGGGGCCATTAATTTAGCATTAGCCACACACCGTTTTAAAGAAGTTCAACAGCTTACTCAAGGCTTAACGCCATCACAGAAACCCGCCAGACTATTGTTAATGGCTCGTATTGAACATGCTCAGGGGCACAACACGCAAGCAAAGGCCTATCTGAAAATGGCTAGATATAAATTGCTGAGTGCACAATTTCAGCCAAATACTCATGCCACAACAAGCAGTGGACTCATCATTGCGAATAACCCATTTAGACACTCCACACGCAGTAATACGAGGACGACTGACACCCGTTCACTACCGTGGCAAATTAAACTGCGGGCCCCATCCACCAGCGAAAATGTAACCCAGCAATTGCCAATACCATCACAATCAACGCAGACGTTGGAGCAAGTCAATGAATTGCTCAGTGATATTCATAAACAAAGCGCCACAGTTCTCAAAGCAGGAATGAGTGTTAATGGTCGTGATGGGGAAAGCGGGTTAAGCAAATTAACCACCGTTAAAGTACCATTGTCATGGTCTCATCAGGTTGATGACAATAGCCGCTTTACCGCGACCCTGACAAGTGTTGCTCTAGATGCTGGCGCAAGTTCAGACGATGCCAGCCGCCGTTATGGCACAGGGGCTTTAAATCAAGGGGCGAAGGCCGCCAGTCAAGGACTATCAACCGATAATGATGATGTTCTGCCAGATGCTACAACGCAAGGCGGACAAAGTGACTCGGGTGTCGAGTTAAACGCCAAATATAATATGGGTGATTATCAGGCAGATATTGGAACGACCCCACTTGGAGCAGAATTACAAACCTGGGTTGGCAGTATGCAATGGTCACCTCAGGTCGGTGATGATACCCAACTAAATGTAAAAGTTGAAAGACGCGCAGTGACCGATAGCTTACTTTCCTATGTTGGAGCCAAAGATAGCTTTACTGGCAAGAAATGGGGACAAGTCACCCGTAATGGCGGACAAGCTAAACTAAGCTTTGATAATGGTGATGTTGGGTTTTACGATTCTCTAGGAATCTGGCGCTATTTAGGTAAAAACGTCGCTAGCAACACTGGTATTGAAGAAAGCGCAGGATTTTACCTAAGACCTATTAATTTAGGTGATCGTCGCCTGCAAACAGGAGTGAACCTAACCTATATGAACTTTGACAAAGATTTGAGTCATTTCAGTTATGGTCAAGGTGGATATTTCAGCCCACAGCATTATGTCAGTATCTCTTTCCCTGTTGATTTCTCTAGAGAATATGCAGATCTAAAATATAATATTGGCGGTGCGTTAGGCTATCAATCTTACAGTGAGGATGGCGGTGCGTACTTTCCAACTGATGCAACATTGCAAAGTGAACTTGAAAGTTATGCAGATAATGGTGAAACCAAAGAGGCTTACTATGCTGGTGAAAGCCATAATGGTATCGGCTATAACCTACACGCAAAAATCGATTATACAATTAGTCCGGATTTAATTTTTGGTGGTAGCCTTAATTACGATACATTTGGTGATTATAATCAAACTGGCGCTTATATCTGGTTGAAACATATGCTAGATAATTAACAAAGCTAGGCGATAATCGTTTGAGTTAGAACCTATAAATTTAAACGGTTCTAACTCAGATTCATCTTTAATATCGAAAATCTTAAATATGCCACCAAAGCTAAACAGTCCCTGTAATCACATTGGACATAAAAATAAAGGGAATCACTTTGGCGAATAAAAAAGCAAATTGTTTCAAAATATTAGCAACGCTTCTGCTCTTATTCTCTTTTTCTGTAGAGGCTGACATTACCTTGGACTGGCCCACCTACAAAGCTCGTTTTATGATGGATGATGGTCGCATTATTGACACAGGTAACCATTCGATTAGTCATACCGAAGGACAAGGTGTGGGGATGTTATTTGCAGTAGCAGCTAACGACCCAGAAAGTTTTAAAAAAATCTGGCATTGGACACAAACCACGTTAGAAGACAAAAAAAGCCATCTGTTTTATTGGCGTTATGACCCCACTGCCCCGATGCCAGTCAAAGACCATAACAATGCCAGCGATGGCGACACTTTAATCGCTTGGGCACTACTAAAAGCCGGCCAAAAATGGCACAACTTAAATTATTTGCAAAGCTCTGATCAAATTACTCAAGCGCTTATTCGCTATACGGTTGTAGACTTTGCCCATCACAAGGTGATGTTGCCGGGACGTACAAGTTTTCAATTTAAAAATAAAATCGATATTAATCCATCCTATTTTATTTTCCCTGCCTGGCAAGACTTTGCAAAACGTAGCCATTTACAGATCTGGAATGAGCTCACAAAAGATGCTTTTAATTTATTAAAAACCATGCGCGGTAAAATGGTTAACTTACCTGGTGACTGGTTGACACTTCATGACGATGGGGTTTTTACGCCAGCTTCTCGTTGGCCTGCGAGAATGAGCTATGATGCTATTCGTATCCCGCTATACCTTTACTGGCAACAGCCAAATAGCGACTTACTTGGCGTATGGAAGCACTGGTTCAAAAAATATTCTCGTTTGCAAACACCAGCTTGGGTGAATGTCCAATCAGCTAAAACAGCCAATTATCCAATGCAAGGTGGGCTCTTAGCGGTTCGAGATCTGAGTCTAAACCAGCTTAATCGCTCAGATACGCACATCACTCATCAAGACGATTATTACTCTGCGAGCTTAAAAATGTTGACTGTTTTAGCATACAAACATTTTTAATTGGGATAAAACAACCATCCGTGACTTTAAAAGCAACGGATGGTTGTCATTAATTTGACGTTAAGATGCAATCGGTGGCTGCTGCTGAGCTGGCATCTCTACTGGATTTTCATGGTGCTGCTCAACGGTTCGAATCCGAAAGACTTTACCAGAATAGGTTCGATTAGCCTGATAATCGGGTTGCAAAAATGCTGGCCGCATTTTTTTAAGCTTATCAAGCTGCTCTTCTGTCAAATTTCCAACAGGTAGAGCAAGGACTCGATAACTTAATAACGGCCGAGCAGCCAATGAGATCATGCACTCAACGCGCTCATGTTGCTCAATCAACTGCTGTGGGTCGTTCATCTCCAGCACGCCATTATCAAGCAGATTAACCACGGCCGGTTCTGCAACAGGCAATTTTAAAACGCTGGTACGACGAATCACAAATTCACGCAAAATAGCGCGCTCAGTATGATCAAGACACTGAATTAATGACTCCATATTGCGCCTGGCAAGTCGTTTGCGCCACAGACCATCGACGACCGCCCAGCAACGAAGAAACAATCGCCCAACGAAATAGGACAGACTCACCAAAGCCACAGCCCAAGCGGCCAAAAAGTAATTAGGCTCAATATGAACGGGCCAATAAGATTGCGGAACCAGAATAAAAAAGCCAGCACCACAGCCACACCAAGCCAGTAACATTTCTAGAATATTTAAGCGAGCTAACGCTTGCTTTAACCAACGCATAAAAGCTCTCCCTTATTGTCAAACCAATGACGTTACAACCTAGAGAGCAAACTATGTGCCAGATCTTTTTTATTAAAAATTCTAAATGAATGGCTAATTGGCAATTAGCCTAGCAGCTTCATTGCATCGACAAGGACATTGACCCCAGCATCAGGACGATGGGCATTTTCACTTAAGTGACGACGCCAGCGCCGAGCACCTGGAACGCCTTGATATAAACCGAGCATATGTCGGGTAATATGTTGCACTCGCCCACCTTGAGCTAAATGCGCTTCAATGTATGGGATCATCTGTTCAACAACATGCTCGCGACTCACCGGAGCTTTGCTGTGATCGGCAAAAATCTGACGGTCAACATCGGCTAATAAATATGGATTTTGATAGGCCGCGCGCCCCATCATCACACCATCCACATATTCGAGCTGCGCTTGAGTTTGGCTAAGGGTTGTGATGCCACCATTAATGCTGATATTTAACTGCGGAAAATCTCGTTTCAGTTGATAAACCCGCTCATAATCAAGCTCGGGAATTTCTCGGTTTTCTTTAGGACTCAAACCTTGAAGCCAAGCTTTGCGAGCATGAACGATAAAATCCTGACACTGGCTTGTGTCTGCGACAGTTTGAATAAAATCGATGAGAAACGCATAGCTATCTTGATTATCAATGCCAATTCTCGTTTTAACCGTCACTGGAATTGAAGCACTGTCTTGCATTGCTTTC
This sequence comes from Celerinatantimonas sediminis, assembly GCF_046054195.1. NCBI lineage: Bacteria > Pseudomonadati > Pseudomonadota > Gammaproteobacteria > Celerinatantimonadaceae > Celerinatantimonas > Celerinatantimonas sediminis. The sequence goes on along the minus strand of NZ_JBEQCS010000010.1, from coordinate 87,023 downwards.
ACGCAATCGGCCACTAACTGTGGCTCAGCCATTAAGCATGCGCCAAAGCGACCATTTTGAACCCGGTCAGAGGGACAACCTACGTTTAAATTGAGCTCTTGATAACCTCGCTGCTGTGCGATTTGAGCACATGAAGCAAGCTCACTTGGATTACTTCCACCAAGCTGCAATACAACGGGCTGTTCTTGTTCGTTGAATAGCAGATAATCGCCTTTTCCATGCAAAATAGCCCCAGTTGTTACCATTTCAGTGTACAACTGAGCTTGCTTTGTCAGTAACCGATGGAAATAGCGGCAATGGCGATCCGTCCAATCGAGCATCGGTGCAATACTAAAGCGAGATGAGCGATACACATCACTAACGGTTAAATTAGATTTTTCTGCAACAGGTTGGGCTGAGCCTGGGTTCATAACTTTTCCAATACAAACAATTCAATCAACTCATCGAGTCTTCACTCAAGATCAGCATAGCTGATGACAAGGTGGCGTAGTATATCGCGAATTGTAAGATGACAAAACCAAGCTCAGAGAACGCAACAAAACCAATAGAAATTAACTTTCTAACGGATGCAGTACACCAAAGTTATCAACTTGAACGTAACTAATCTGCTTAGCACTATACTCGGCAAGCTGTTCTAATGAGAGGTGGATGCTCTTAGCAACCTGGCTTGGGTTTGATGGGCGAGGATGGGTCCGTTTATCAATATAAAAACGATGTTGGTTATATTTGGCCCAAACGATTAATGCAATACCATTAAAAACACCACAACCGACAAAAATAGCAAACATAATTAAAGTACTAGATAAAGAAGCTAAATGTTCTAAACGAGATATCTCTAGTCGATACATACTGTAATCTAATAACCAAAAGAATATAAACCAAGCTAACAGTGTCAGAACAATATCAACCCCCAACCGCCAAAATTTTGGTTGAGTCATAATAAGTGGTGTAGTCATTATTTCATTCTCCCTATGCCGCGATCAGGGCTAACCCAACGGGCGCGTTTTCGTCTTCCTTGCAACATAACTTTTGGAAAAGCAATCAACGTTGTAAAAAAACTTAATAACCAAAAAAACAGTGGAAACCAGATCACCCAAAATAAAGAGCCTGCGATATGTTTCTCATAGCGACTCTCAATAAGTAGGCTGACCAGAAATTGAACCAAACAAAAGACAGCTAGAGCCATTCCGGTAAATTCAGGTGGCAGCAAATGCGATACGGTTAATGAATCAGGCATATCAAACAATTTCGTTAAGATGTACAAAACGATGTTTAAGAAAAATGAAAAGACCCAAACCGTACTGAGTGTATATTCAAAAAATAGTGGCCACATCCGGCGATATTGCCAAGACCAGAGTTTACCCATATGCAATCGAAAAACTTCTGCTCCACCTTGGGCCCAACGCAAGCGCTGTTTACATAGCCCTTTAAAAGTTTCGGGCATTAAAATCCAACAAAGCGCTCTTGGTTCAAAAAAAACAGACCAATGTCTTATCTGTAGCTCCCAACTGATATCAATATCTTCTGTGACCATATCGGGTCGCCAGTAATTCACATCAATAAGAGCTTGACGACGATAAGCCGCGATAACCCCAGAAACAGTGAATACTTGGCCATAAATCCGCTGAGTTCGTTTGATTAAACCAATAATGGATGAAAACTCCCCGACCTGGATACGCCCAACCAATGTTGAACGAGTCCTCACTCTCGGATTACCCGTCACAGCCCCCACCCGAGGGTGATCGATCATTGGTTTGACCATATAAACAGCGGTATCTCTATCTAATAGAGCATCTCCATCAATACAAACCAGATAGTCACTACGTGCCGCACCCGCTCCTGCTTTAAGGGCAATCGCCTTACCTTGGTTTTCAGTGAGATGAATCACTCTTAAGCGTTCATCATTAGCGGCAAGTTGATTCAATAGCACAGCGGTATCATCGCTTGAGCCATCATTAATCGCTATCACTTCGATATTGGGATAGCGCTGGTTTAAAGCCGCTGATATCGTTTCTTTAACGTTGACACCTTCATTAAAACAAGGGATCAAAATTGAGATCAGAGGATTACCAGGTAACTCCGGTGCGGGGGTTGTCTCATTCCATTGCCAATGTCGTTCTCGATAGAACCAGAAATATAAACCTCCGGTTATCCAAAGGGCTGACATCACAAGCGGCCAGAAAAAGACGAAATCTAAAATGACTTGTCCTGTTAACCAAATGAACCCAACCAAAGGCAGAAGTATAACGATGCATAAAATTATTATGCTAGTGATACGATTACTCATCTTTAGGGTACCAATAAGTAGAAAATACAGGATAGATAGTGCTTAATCGTGGATGATTAAACAGAAAGTCATCCGGATAATAAGCAAGATGGCGAGCTCCGCTATACTGGAGCTGACGCATCCATTGAGCTATTTTTTTAGAGCTTATTTTTTGTTGGGCGCCCGTTTTATTCCAATCAAGCGTCTGTAATTCAAATATCGTTTTATCAATTGCACCCGGGTGTGATTTAACCGCAAGCACTAACTGATTAAGCCACTTGTTATCTTGTGACTTAGGTACTTTTTCCATATAGGGCATGGCCATGGGCACTGTCCAATCGTAATTAGCTAAAAAATCATCTAGATTCTGAGCAAACCAAGCTTCACTATGCGGATGCAAAATCGGATTAGCAAAGATATTACGGGCCGTCTGTATTTGAGGCCCTCGAATAGCTCGAACAGCTTTGGTTAAGTGGTTCGTAAACTTAATCAGCGCATGACTTTTAAAGCGAGTCCAACGCGCAAATAACTCTGGATTTTGACGAATCTTAGCAATTGAACGAGGAAACCCAGCTTTTTGATAAGCATTTAGGGCAGGTTCTGACGCATCTTCAAAATCAGAAAGCATGGCATCATCACTGTATAAAATGCCACTGAAGCTGCTGTAACGAGCAAGATCTTGATACAGCTCAGTAATTTTTTCCCGAGCCTTGGCGCTGAAAACGGATAAACGAATCGGTTGTTTTTTATCAATGAGCGCTCGATTATCATCTCCACGCATATATTTAACGCGAGGGATTGATGATGCTAAATTAAAAGCGGTTACCGGCATCCACGCAAATACTTGCGCATTGTGATCCCGAGTCTGAATTTGCCAAGAGATATAATTAAAGAGATCTTGTCTAACCGGAAGCAGGTGATTAGGGAAATAAACCGCATCAGCAGTACCATCCCCATCAGGGTCTGCATAGGCCTGCAAAAAAACTGTCGATGCACGCATATCATAAATACGTTGAATCAGCGCATCGATATTTTTCTTCTCTTGAATAGGGTCTTTATCATAAACATAATCAAGATCGACATGAACCGCCCTCACAAAATCATGCTGTTCTTCAGCTTGTATTTGCGCTGCAAAATTTTGAATGGTCGGATTATTGGTCATCAGCAATCGGGGAATATTATTTAGATGCTGAACATCACCAATACCATCTTCTAAGGTAAACGCCAATTGATAGCTATGGCGTTTAAGAATCGACAAGGTTTCGCCACTCGCTTCCCCATAAGGCCAAACCCAGACTCTTGGTTTTTTCCCTGTGACCTGCGCTATTTTATCAGTGATATGCGTAACGTCTTTGTCCATTCGCGCAATAAACTGAGCACTCGTTTCATATTTTCCTGTTTTTGCGTCATAACGATGATATGCGGCCGTTGGCTCTTTGGAGAGTTGAGGGTCCGCAATAGAGCCGAAATGGGAATTCCAAGTATGCGAACCGATTTCAACCAAAGGCGAATGACCGAGCTGTTTGATCTGTTGCCAGTTCGAAAATTGCTTACGAGGTGAAATCAATCCGCCAAAATTAACCTTTTGATCCGCTGGCGTGCTAACCCAACTGCCAACGGGAGCCCACAAAGCATGAATGTGATAGGCAAGTAACAGCGGATAAACTCGACGATAGAAACTGCTATAACCATCGTCAAATGAGATCAATACAGCTCGTGGCGGGAGGTCTTTCACACCATTATGGGCATCAATAATCTGTTGAACGCTAATAAAGTGGTAATCGTGATCAATTAACCAGCTAATTTGATCATTGAGTGCGCTAGTTCGAACAGCCAGATAGGCCTGGTTCGCCCCTTCATCTTCAACATCATGGTAAGCAAGAGTTAAAAAGTGATTTTTTAACCAGGGCCGTTCATTGGCTAACATGGCCCTTTGCTTCGGTGGCGTATAATTTACTACATAGGCCCCCTGACATCCGGTCAATAAAAGACAGAAGACAATGATCAGATGCTGAAACCAAATATACTGTTTTTTCATTATTTAAAACCTTGCATCTAAATCAAAGGAAAGCGCGAGGTCGTTTTCTGACGAGCCATCATAAGGTTGGCGGCCCCACGTCACCATCAAGGTGCTATCAAGCTGCTGGTTCCACTGAAAATGTTGGCCATAACCAAGCTGGGCTATCGCACCGCCCGAATAGTTTTTCTCCCAGTAATAACCACTGCCCACTAGGAAAATCTGACTCCATACAGTGTCATAACGCCGATAAAGAATGTGCTCAGCTTGAACAGCTGCACTTAGCGCAATATCACGCCGCGGGTTGTAATAAACGGTATCTGCTAAGCTATTTGTGCTTGAGCTTAAATTAGGCAGCAGATCCACGGTTAAACGAGGCTGAGTATAGAGTCGTTCACTTCCATCTAAGGTAAATTCCCACCGATGGTTTCCGTCTGAATAGTCTGAAGGAGCAACAGATAACTGGTAATAACGGCGCTCGTTCTGATACCAGCGAACATAAGCCTGTAGTTGATTTGCATAAATACCAGCATTGGATGCTCGAAGAGGCGTCGCTTTAGAGTGGCGAGCTAAAGACCCACCCAACCGCCAATGGTCATTAAAGTCATGCCAATAGGACAGCTGAGAAGCTAACTGCCGATTACTATCACCCCAGTTGGTTAAATCAAGTTCCGCCCAGTTATCTAATGAGCGCCATTCCAGACCACCACCACCATCTCGACGAAAAGCATTGTCTTCATCATAGCGACTATTTGCATAAGCAAATTCAGTGAATAACCGCCAATTTTCGGCAATGGGTTTGCTATATAAACGCGTTTCTACTGACAGGTCATGGTTCCCGCTAACCGGGTTAGAGGAATGTAGTCCTTTACCAACAGACACCGTTAACTCATACATATGAAAAACATCACGCCGATGACTAAGTTGACGATTTGATAAGCTCAGAGGATCTCTTGAGATTACATCATCAGTAAGTTGTTCCGCGCTTTGCCAGTTTTGCAAATCAAATGCAACTTGAGCCTGCTGTTGTTCCAAAGTAACATCACGAGGATATAAAACCTGAGCCTGAGCAAGTTCTTGCCAAGCATGGTGAGTTAGCCCTCGTTGCTCCAGAACTGATGCATACGAAATAAGAAGATCCTGGTTGCCGGGTGCACTATTAGCCATCTGCTGAGCCAACCTTTGAGCTTTATTTAGCTCATTTGTGCCAGACAGATAATTGAGTTGAAGATTTTTTCCTAACAACCATTGATCGTTAGCTTGGAGAATTTTAAGGCCGTATTCATAGTGATAATAAGGTTGCTGTTTCAAAAACTCTTCAACTTGCTGATGGGCTAAATTAAAACGTTCCGTTTCAATTTCTGCATAAAAAATTGCATCATTTTCTTGATCAGAAAGAGTCATGAAATCAGGAGCCGTATCCTTATCGGCTTTTTGCGTATCCTTATCGGCTTTTTGAATCAATGGATGTAATAACTTAAAAGCAGCCTCAGGATGACGAAGGGATAACTCAGCAGACGCAACCCATTGCTTTGCATAAGTTGGAACCGATACATGCGCTTTTATTAGTTGATGATAATAATCAACCACTTTTTGATATTGTTGGCGATTTAAATAAGCCCCTAAAATATCAATATTAGGACGTAGAGTTTGCGTATCACTGTAATTATTTTGCCAATAAGAAGAATAATTTTTAAACCAATCCAACGCCTTATCGGCAACTAGATATCGTTGTAATTCATTACGACCATCGGTAAAGCTATGTTTGACTAAACGAGCACCGACATTATTAGCCAAAAGATATTGAGTATCTTGAGATAAGTTTTCTTTTTTTGCATAAGAATAGGCTGGATAATCAACGCCAGCATCAGCAAGACTCATAATCCAAAAATTTAATGTTTTACGGCTATGAAAGAGCTGTTTTGCCCGAGATGCTATATCCAGCTGTTGCCAATATAATTTTTCTTTATGCAAAACATAACCAAGCAACAAATAATGTGATTCACTAGCATCTTTATTTAATAGAGTTTGAGCTAAATGCTGCGCTCTTAAATAATCACCAGAATCTGCTAGTGTCATAACATAATCAATATAATAATCATCATTATGCGGGGCTTTATGTAATACTATCTGCCATATCTTAATAGCATTGTCCCACTGCTGAGTATTTCGATAAGCGCGGCCAACAGCTGCAAAAGCACGAGTAGGTAACAAATGATGATCGGGTTGAGCTTGCCAAAGCGCAATCACCTCGCGATCATGATCGGCCCATTGGCTAACTTCGAGTAAGTCAGCAATTTGAGAGTGACTAAGTTGATTTAGGGCAGCTTTATCTTTGAGATAAACAAGTAATGGAGAGACATCGCCATTCCTTGCTAATTTAATTAAATGGTCATAATCATTTGACTGGGCAAAAGCAGTCCCTGCTATAACCATTAGCAACCAGCTAAATATAGTTATCCATCTGACAATCAAATTAATTGCCTCTATCTTATATTATTTTAGTTAGAAAACTTGTTACTATTTTTTAAATACAGAACATACATTCTTAATATTACAATCTCATACTCCCCTTTTCTCAATTAAAAATCAATAATTTTTATAAAAAATAAAATACTAATACATTGCAATACTAATAGTTTATAACTTTTTAATTATTTAAATAACTAATACTTTTTAATTAAATTGATTTGAATAAAAAATCATCATTAACACTAATTGATTATAATTAATCAATTAATAAAAACACTTAAAAAACATAATGATATGAACTCTAATCACATAGTTTAACTAGAGTTTAAATTAAATTACTATTTATGATTTTCCCATGGCGGAATTCAGAGGGTTTTCTGTTAACAAATCGTTTAAACTTCGTGGAAAAGTAATTACTATCTTTATAGCCGACATCAAAGGCAATATCTGTAATCGATTTATCAGAATAGAGCAATAAATCCATCGCATGATTAATCCTTACACGATGAACATAGTTGTTAAAAGACAGATGCGTGACTTGCTTCATTTGTCGGCAGAGCGTGCGAGATGAAATATCAAATTGTTCGGCTATATCATTAATACAGATATCATCACTATAATGATGCTGCAACCAGTCAATGACCTGCAAAATAACATTGCCTGATTCATTACCAATCAGGTTACTTAACCGCCCCCGGGCTAATTCAACAACCAATTGTTGGAACAGCGCTTCGCTCATCAACTTTGCTTCAAGTGTTGGCAGCTTTGTTTCGACTTCAATTCGTTGCAAGAGCTCATTAACCCGATTCATAGCCTGAGAGGTAATATACCAACTAACAGAGCCATCTCTATCCGCTGGCAGATAATCTTTCAGCGTGGTCGATAAGCCAAGTTGTGACTTTTTAAATAAAATATTTGTTAAGTATAAATCATTAACCTGATCATATAAGTGTCTGTCTTTGGGCGAGACATAACACACATAATTACAGGTCAAATTGGTAGGGATATCGTTAATGATGTGTTGCCCTGCTCCTTTGGAGACAATCACGAGTTCATTGAACTCATGAGAGTGCTCTGGATAATTGAACTGTGGCGAGCGCACTTCAGAACAGATTGTCGCATCGGAAGTTTTAAAAAATTCATTACAATTCAATTGCAACATATTTAACCTCCTTAAAGGATAGCAATCAAATTAATGAATATTGACACAGACAACAAGCGATACAGATCATACTTCAGTGCACTCCATTCAGCCTTAATGTTAAGTTGTGATCAAGGCATCTCACGCAGTTGCGCCAAATCACATTTATAAATGAAACGTTTCTTTTAAACGCTGCATATCCTCCGGAGTCACCCCTTCAGGTTCAAACCCACTGGCCAAACATTTCAAAAATAATTTAGCGCCTTTATTAGCAACATCAATAAAATCAAATGCACATAATGCATCAACGCCTGTGGCAACTGCGCCATGTTTTTCCCAAACGGCGACATCGTGCTGCATCAGTTGATCGCGAGTACCATCAGCCATCATTTTACTGCCTGGCATACAATACGGCACAATCCCTATACCTCGAGGGACAAACGCTCTGACCTCTGGCAACATCTGCCAACAGGCATAGCAATATGCTTGGGAATCATGCGCATAACGAGGATGATGAGACAACGTAATAAGTTCCAAAGGGTGAGTATGCACAACACAGCGATCAGCAGATCCTGACTGTTGTTTAGCTAAAATAATTTCAACATGCGAGATAAATTCACTGGTTGGGGCAAACTGCGGATTTTGATTTCCCCCCCACAGCAGATGATATCCTTGCGCTTGGTCATCAATACGTAAAACACAACCCGCTTTATCGGGTTCGCGCAGCTCGCGAATGCGCTGCCCAGTGCCTTTGACATAGAAGATATGGCCAGCCGCTTCAGCCGGGAAACTATCTTGGCCAACCATCGTCAAAGGTAAATGAGAATACTGAGCTAAATCATCATCAAATGCGCCAAAAATATCCGTTAAATCAACGGAGATATTTCCGCCATTGCGCTCTGCCCATTCCCGCTGCCACAGGTAATTGGCAACCTCACTCACCTTAGCAATTTCATTTAATACCGCTTGATTAAGGTGCACCATTGTCTTTTCCTCCTCAATCCATACAAAACAAATATCAACACATAGGTGCTTGCTGATATAAACAACCTATCGTGTAAGTATGTCGATTAAGAAAAAAAAGGACTTAAAAAAACAGCGGAGATCACCTTCGGTTTGGCTGATTTATAAATTTCTAAGTGCCTATGGTCACAATCTCTAAAGCTAACGCGACTTAACTAATAGTAACTGCGTAAATATTCAGCCAAACACAGAATTGCCATTGCTTGCCCATAAGGCATTGAAGTCAATGGGATTTGACGATAATAATCGAGATCTTTACCCATCGCGGTGCCAAAAGAAACATGAGTCAATTCACCATCAGGACTAATGTAATCACGAACGATGCTTTCAACAGCCTTATGGGCCAGAGCGGCATAGGATGAATCCAGATAACGCAGCCTCGTTGCTTTTAAAATGCCATAAGCAAACCCAGCACTCGCAGAGGTTTCGACATAGGAGCTTTCATCATCAAGTAGGGTCGGCCAAAGACCATTACTGTTCTGGCATTGCTGAAGTGCTTGCACCTGACGCTCTAAAATATGCAACAGATGGCGTCGATAGGCATCTTCTTTGGGCAGATTTAACAGCGCTAAGAAATCAGCAATAACAATGCTTACCCAACTATTGCCACGAGCCCAGAGCGCATTAGCAAAGTTATGGTTGCCATCAAATGTCCAGCCATGGAACCACAGGCCACTTCGTCTATCGGATAGGTATTGAATATGGTTTAAGAATTGATATTTGGCTTCTTCAACATAGTCGTTTCGACCCAGTAACAAACCAATTTTAGCCAGTGGTAACACACTCATCATCAACGTGTCATCCCACATCTGTTGCGGATTTTCACTGTTGTAAACAATATGCTGGATACCGCCGCTACTAACTTTTGGCATCTGGTACATAACATAATCCGCCCAACTTTCAAGATACGGCAGCCAACGCTCATCTCGGGTTTGCTCATAGCGATACGCGAGCGTCAAAAACGGGCAAACTGTATTCACGTTTTTGGTCGCAAGCTCGTCTGATAGGTGGCTTTCAAACCAGTTATCAATTTGGCGTAGTACCGATTCACTAGCGCTTAACTGATAATATTGCAGCATGCCATATAAACCAATGCCGTGAGTCCATTCCCAACCATCCCAACCTTTGGTATCAATGACTCGCCCATCATCTAAATGCAGTAAAAACTCTCCTGTTTCATCCTTGATATGAACCAGATTATCGATGAGCTTTTCAATGGTTTGAATCAACTGTTCTTTGCTAAATGCTCGGATTGGCTGAGCTAAAAGTGGTGAATCTTTTACTGGGAAAACTTGCATACATCTTCTCCAAAATAGCTTACATCACCCCTAACCAACGCGGTAAAAACAGCGTCAATTGAGGCAGGTAGGTAATCATCAAAAGTACGGCAATAATCGCTATATAAAAAGGCATTAATGGACGAATAAGCGCTTCAACTTTCACTTGCCCAACGCCTGCTCCGACATAAAGTCCACTGCCAACAGGCGGTGTAATGGTGCCAATAGCCAAGTTATACACGAGCAAAATACCAAAGTGCACCGGCCCAATACCTAGTTTCTCGACAATGGGCAAAAAGATAGGGGTAAAGATTAATATGGCAGGCCCGATATCCATAAATGCCCCCACCAAAAGCAAAAATGCAGTGATGACCAACATGATGATGGCAGGACTTGGCGACAAGCCCAAAATGAGTTGACTCAGCGCCATCGGAATACGAGTCATCGACATGGCAAACGACATTGCCGATGACGTTGCCAGCAAAAACATAATCACCCCAGTCATGACAAATGTCTGCAGCAATATTTTGGGCAAATCGCGACATGAGAGTGTTTTATAAAGCACCAGTGTTAAAAAAGCGGTATAAACCACAGCAACAGCAGAAGCCTCAATCGCGGTAAAGATCCCTTCAACAATCCCTCCGACAATAATCACCACCAGCAACAGACTGGGAATAGCATCACGCGTGACTTGCCAGACCACGCCTTGTTCAAGCGAAAAGAAATGGTCATAGTGATGGCGTTTAGCGAACACATAAGTGACTACCATACATCCTAGACCCCATAAACTGCCAGCAACGAAGCCTCCTGCAAACAAAGCAGCAATAGAGGTTCCACCACTAGCTAACGCATACAAAATAAAAGCAGTGGTTGGTGGAATAAGCATACCGGTTGGCGCTGATGCAATATTTACCGCAGCCGCAAAATTACGGTTATAACCCTCTTTAGCACTCATCGGCACCATCACCCCACCGATAGAGGTCGATGCCGCGATTGCTGAGCCGGACACTGCGCCAAACATCATATTGCCAGCAATATTGGTATATGAGAGTGAACCGGGAATTCGGCCAGTAAATAACTTGGCAAAATTCACCAGCCGAGTGGCAATCCCACCGTTATTCATAATCACACCGGAGAGAATAAAAAATGGGACAGCCAATAGAGCGAAACTATCTAAACTTGAAAACATCTTTTGGGCGGTGGTAAACATGGCGATGTCCATCGGTAGTACCAACATCACAGTGGCACCAGATGCAATCACAATACATAAGCCAATGGGAGTTCCAGCAAACAACAGAACAATAAAAACCCCCATCAAGACACACGCGGCAAAAACAGGATCAACCATAATGCTACTCTTTTTCGTGAAGGGGTGAAGAAGCGTTTATCAGTACTTTGTGCGTCTTAGAGGCCACTTTAAACATATCGCGAATATTAAGAATGCTGTAGATAATGATAAGCACGCCCGCAAGAGGTAACACGTAGTAAACTTTGCCCATCGAAACATGTAATACGGGGGATATCTGAGCCATCGCATTACTTGAAACTCGCCAGCCACCAATAATGAGGATGTAAATAGAAAATAAAATAAAGACAATTTGAATCGCAACATTCCACATTAACCGCAGTTTTAACGGATACTTATCTAAAAACAGCGTTAAGTTAATGTGCTCACATTTGCCAGCGACATAGACAATGCCAATGACAGAGAGCCAAACCAGTGAAAAGCGCAAAAATTCTTCTGAAAACGTACTGGGAGAATTAAAAATATAGCGGCTGATCACCTGCCAACAAGCGACAACAACCATCACCAACATTAATGAACAACCAAATACTTCAATGCATCGATCTAACCATTTGCGTAACAGGTCCATAATTCTTCTCCATGATTTACCAGATACCGAATTACTGCTGAGAATTTAGCTTGTCAGTTATTTGTTGATAAAGTGCGTAAACTTTGGGTTTAGCTTTTAACTGCTGATAAAGTGGCTGGACACGCGCTTTAAAAGGCGCTTTATTAACCTCATAAAAATGCACGCCAAACTGATTTTTAGCTGTTGAGCGGGCTTTTTCGACAGCTTCATGCCACGCTTTTTGCTCTACTTGCATGGATTCATCAATCGCTTCTTGCAATGCCTTTTGCTGCTGTGATGTTAATTTAGCGGCCGTTGCATTACTCATTAAAATGACATCCGGAATGCGAGTATGCATGTCACAACTATAATACTTGGCTACCTCACCATGACGTGCGACCGTGAGCGCAAATTCGTTATTTTCTGCCCCATCAATAATGCCTTGCTGCAGCGAGGTATACACTTCCGCCTGCGCCATTGCTACAGCAGACGCACCAAGCAGCTTCATCGTTTGAATAGCGGTATCACTTTGCATCACTCGAATCTTTTTGCCGTTAAGATCTGCCACATCGCGAATAGGTCCCTTGGTCATGTAAAAACTGCGAGCCCCAGAGTCATACCAACCGACCCCGACAAATCCTTGCGCCTGAGTCGATTGATAAACTTGCCGCATGATGCTGGAGTCGTTCATGATCTGATAAAAGCTCTTTTCAGAATCAAATAGATAAGGAAGAGAAAACACACCATATAAAGGCGAAAAACTTTCCATCAGCCCAGATGAAACTTTCGTCAAATCAATAGCACCAACCTGAGTCATCTCCACTAACTCACGCTCGCCCCCTAACTGGCTGTCAGGAAAATATTGAATTTGCACTTGGCCATTGGTCTTCTTCGCAACGGCTTCGCCGATGTAATTTAGGGCAGTTTTAACCGGTTGGCTGTTTTCTGCATAGGCGAGTTTTAGCACTGTGGCTGCGTAGCTGTTGACACTCAATAAAGCGCTCAGTGCCGCAGCACCGAGCCATTGACGATAGGATAAAGGCATTGTCTAACTCCTCGGCATTCCAAGAAAAACTATATTGAAACGATTTTTCATTTCTATAATTCATCTTGGCAAGAGCGAAGTTATTCAACCTTGAAAATTGAGCCAACGGTTAACACCATTTTGGCTCAACTATTGAGGTTATCCATGGCAAGGTCACAAATTGATAAATAGGTTAATATTTGAAAAAAGGTGAAATAAATAGAGCCCACATCGAAGAGATGTATGTGGGCTTTGCTTCGTTAAAACATGTATTGGGATTTAATATACAGCATGTCATCACTGTCAGATGAGTGCCCACCACGATAATCCGTATTATCGTGCTTAACCCCTAAGTTAAAGGTAACATCGGGCAAAAAGTGATACCCCACTTCCCCACCAAATGCGGTTTGATAATTAACTTTCTCGTGAGAGCCCATATTAATGTTGTCCTGACCATAAACTTTATAGAAAGTCGCAGGAGTTAGTGGGCCAGTGACACCAAGCTCGGTATGAAATAGATTTAGATTATCACCATTGCTCTGTTTCAAAGCGCCGTGATTATTAACCGACGTATAACCAAGTTCTGCATAGCCTTGAATGCCACTATTGCCAAACGGAACATACCCACCAATGTGAGCACCGAGAGAGTCAGCATGACTCGAGCCATGATGACGATCTTTGTTGTAATCCGCTTCGGCACCAACATAAACATTTGGCATGATTGTTTTGTCAAATTCAACCGTTCCCTGGTGTTGATCGCCGCTAATTCCATAGCCAACACCTAAGTTATTAAACTGATCGGCGTTAGCAAACTGACTAATCAAAATTGCGCTGCAAGCAGCGCAGATGAGGTTGAATTTCATGATAATAAGCCTATTTGAAAGAAAATAAGTCGCTTAAGACATAGGAGCCTTAAAGTTAATCTCACAATGAAGGCAAAGAAATAGGCAATATCCCCTACCCAACATAACACTGAAGCTTTAGCTGTGTGATTGGATCCTCTAAACTAAAGCCAATCTTGGTTAAACTTGAATACAATCGATAACACCAAGTGACACAAATAGGTTATCTGAAAACACACGCATTTAGACGACCGGTCTAATTTATGGTACATTCACATCATGAGCAAAAAAGATACTCGCAAATACATTTTAGATACGGCTGAAGTCATTATCAGTCAAAAAGGATTTTCGGCAGTTGGAATAAATGAGCTGTTGCAGGCAGCCGAAGTGCCTAAAGGGTCTTTTTACCACTACTTTCGCTCCAAAGAAGCATTTGGTGTGGCCCTGCTAGAACATTATTTTAGCGAGTATCTCCAGCAGTTTGAGCAGCTGACCCAAGATAATAACCAAAGTGCAGAACAGTCACTATTGGCATATTGGCAGAACTGGCAAACCACCCAAAGCTGTCATTCGCATGCACACCGCTGTCTGGTCGTAAAATTGGCAGCCGAAGTAAGCGACCTCTCTGATGCGATGCGTCAAGCACTGCATATAGGGATGGAGCAAATTATCACGCATATCAGTGCGCTCGTGGAAAAAACGCAGCTGATTCAACAACAACACAGTACACAGGGAAGTCGAGAAATTGCCCAGGTTTTGTACCAGCTCTGGCTCGGTGCTAGCCTGCAGGCAAAAGTTTATCGTAGTGATGAGCCTTTTAAACTGGCAATGTCCACTACTCAAAAATGGCTTAACATAATCACTTAGCTTGTTAACTAAGTGCTTTTTCGGCCTATTTCCCTATCCTCAACAAAAAGGTTTGGAACATGAATAACTTTGATTTTTATAATCCAACTCGAATCGTATTTGGTGACAAAACCATTGCAAAACTTGATGAACTGCTAGCCAAAGACGCTAAAGTTTTGTTGCTTTATGGTGGCCAAAGTGCAAAAAAAACAGGCACGTTAGATGAAGTCAAAGCTGCATTAGGCCAACGACAGGTTGCCGAATTTGGTGGCATTGAACCGAACCCAACCTATGAAACACTGATGAAAGCAGTGGCGCTTATCAAAGCCCAAGATTTTGACTTTCTGTTGGCTGTCGGTGGCGGCTCGGTTATTGATGGCACTAAATTTATCGCCGCTGCGGCCTGTTTCGAGCAAGACCAAGACCCATGGTCAATTTTAGAAAACTATGGCAATAACATTGACAAAGCACTGCCGTTTGGTAGCGTTCTGACCCTACCCGCAACAGGCTCAGAAATGAACAATGGTGCTGTTGTGACCCATAAAGGTAAACATGCCAAATTGCCATTTCGCAGTCCATTGGTCTATCCACAGTTTTCGATTCTTGACCCAACCAAGACCTACACACTGCCAGAGCGGCAAATCGCCAACGGTGTAGTTGATGCGTTTGTTCACACTGTCGAGCAATATCTCACCTACCCAGTCAATGGCATGATTCAAGATCGCTTTGCCGAAGGGATTTTGCAGACGCTTATCGAAGTGGGTCCCAAAGCGTTGGCAGAACCTAACAATTACGACATTCGAGCAAATCTCATGTGGGCCGCAACCATGGCATTGAACGGACTCATTGGTGCTGGTGTACCGCAAGACTGGGCAACCCATATGGTAGGCCATGAGCTCACAGCTATGCATGGCATTGATCATGCGCGGACACTTGCCATTGTACTGCCGGGCATGCTCCAAATTCGCAAACAGAGCAAAGCGGCTAAACTCAAACAATACGCACAACGAGTTTGGCACATAACCGAAGGCAGTGATGAAGAAATGATCGATCAAGCCATTGCAAAAACCGAAGCATTCTTCGAGCAAATGGGTATTGGTACTCATCTGAGTGACTATAATCTAGATGAATCAACTATTGCACCGATTGCCGAACAGCTCAAAGTGCATGGCATGGTCACTTTAGGTGAAAACAACGATGTCACCCCAGAAGTCAGTGCAAGTGTGTTAAAACTGCGAGTTTAGTCAAATATGGCCCTGTCTTTGCGCCAGGGCCGATACCTGTGACCAATATATCTGCCATTTCTTGAGCGTTTTATCAGAACTTTGCCCTGTCTATCCGTTGATTAAACTAACTTATTTGATTAACTGCCTTAATCGGTTGAAAAAGTATTAACAAGCTAGCTACACTAAGGGCTGTTGTTAATTCAGACAACATCAAATCGACTTATGTAAGGATGGATTGTGGTTGTCACGCTTATCCCATTAATTTCTCTATTTGTCAGCTGTTTTATCACAATGATGGGATTTGGCCTCATTGGCCTTGTTCTGCCTGTGCGAATGGGGTGGGCAGGTTTAGATACCAGCACAATTGGTTTAGTGCTGGCGATGTATGCTGTCGGGATGCTAATCGGTGGCGTCTATAGCCGAAAGCTTATTGCCCGAGTGGGCCATATTCGAATGTTTGCCGCTTGCGCTTCATTAGGTGCGATTAGTGTTCTGGCTTTTTCCTTAACAAACAGCACGTTGATGTGGGCTCTGTTTCGAACCATTCTCGGTTTTTGCAGTGCCTGTACATTTGCCGCTATTGATGGCTGGCTAAGCGATGAAGCCAGCGACACCAATCGCGGCAAAATTTTGGCCATGAGCCAAATTACTGTGATGTCCGCGATGTTTGTCAGTCAGTTCATGATTAACCTCGCCCCTATCGATCAACCAACTCTATTTGTGATTAGCGGCATTTTATTTTGTGCCGGATTAATCCCGCTGGTCATGAGCCGCCGTAAAGGCCCAGAAGTTCATGAAACCACCAGCATGTCGCTATTAACTCTATTAAAAAAATCGCCTCTTGGGGTCATGAGCTGTTTTGCCAGTGGGCTTTTTTACGGCGCATTAATGAATATGTTGCCGCTATTTGCAGCGCACCACCAAATTGTTGGGTTTATGTTGTCCTTATTTATGGCCGCCGCGGTAATGGGCTCATTTGTTTTACAATTTCCAATCGGGATTTTATCTGACCGTTTTGACCGTCGAACAGTCTTGTTTTATCTGATTGCCTTTAACATTGTGGTCACGGCCCTAATCCCATTGGCTGCACAATATCAACTAGAAACAGCAATGATGGTTACTACCGGGATCGCCAATGGCATTTTCACCTGTCTTTATCCATTGAGTATTTCTGAAACATTTGACCGTATTCAAAAATCGGATATGGCTGCGGCAATGGGCGGCTTATTAATCGTTTACGCGTTAGGTGATATTGTGGGCCCACTGGGAGCTTCCTATGTGATGCAGCATTTTGGTGATGTGGCGCTCTTTGGGTTTTTAATTATCACCCAGTTAGCCCTATTAGGATTTGTGGTGTATCGGATGCGCGCTCGCGAAGCTCTGCCTATCGATGTACAGGAAAGCTTTGTGATGCACACCGAGGCAGGCTCAGCGTTGTACGATCTTGACCCGCGTATTCCGCAAGATGACTCACAAACGCCCGATAACCTAGAAACGCAGGTAGCAGCAACCATTGCCGAGCAAAGTCCCGCAGCAGCGGTGCGAATGGCAATTGAAATTGCTCAAACAGCGCCAGAAAAAGCAGCAGAGCTGTGTACTCGTCTTGCTCAGATAGACGATATCGAAGTGGGCCGTCTCTATAGTGCTATCGTTCAAGCCGCTCCGGAGCTTAGCCAAGATATTGCCGATGCGCTGGCAAGCAACGCGCCTGAGCAAACTGCTGAGTTAGTTGCCTGGCTCAGTGACCATCATCCAGAAAAACTACAAGATATCGTGCTGGCAATTGCCAATCAATATCCGCAAGCAGACGATGATAGCTCAGATGAAGAACCAGAGTTGCCCGAACAAGATGAGCAAGAGCAAGAAGAACCGATGCGTCCAGCCGACCTTGAAGCATATCAAGAATCAGCTGCCGAATTGGTGGCCCATTATGTTGAAAATCGCCCTCAAGACGCGGTTAAAATCGCTGCAGCAGTCGTTGAAAATGTTCCAGAAGCTGCCTCTGATATTGTAGAAATTTTGCACGAAGCCGAGCAGATTGATAATCAGGAGTTAAGCTCGGATATTCGCCAACATCAAGAGCAAGAGCAAGAGCAAGAGCAAGAGCAAGAGCAAGAGCAAGAGCAAGAGCAAGAGCAAGAAGATAAAACCGCAACAGATAAAGATAAACCATCAAATTCTTAAGTTAAAAGCTAACTTATCTATGAAAATGGTTTTTAGATGACAATAAAAAACTGCGCCTCATTTGGCGCAGTTTTACTATCCCAATAAGGTCAATTAGTTTTGCTGGCGATGTTTAAACAACAGATTGAGCATTTCCACACCGATAGAGAAGAACATCGCAAAGTAGATGTACCCTTTAGGAACTTCGATATGAAATCCTTCCAAAATCAGGGTAAAGCCTACTAACAATAAAAATGCCAAAGCCAAAATTTTCACCGATGTATGTTTTTCTAAAAAATCTCCAATCGATTTAGCCGCTAACATCATTACCAATACGGCGACCACAACCGCTGCCATCATAATAAACAGATGCGGTGAAAGTCCCACAGCGGTAATCACAGAATCTAAGCTAAAGACGATGTCCAATAGCATAATCTGAATAATCGCTGCAAAAAATGAAGGTGCGCCACGAGGTTCACCTTCTTCAGCCCCTTCAATGGTTTCGTATATTTCAGTGGTAGATTTCCACAATAGGAAGAGCCCACCCAACAACATCAGCAGATCGCGAGCAGAGATTCCGTTGCCAGCAATAAAAAACAGCGGGTGTAACAGATGGCTGACCCATGCCACTAAGGACAATAAAACCAATCGCATACACATGGCAGCGAGCAAACCAACTTGCCGAGCTTTACCTCGTTGGCGTTCAGGAAGTTTTGAGACGACCAGAGTCAAGAACACGATGTTATCGATTCCAAGAACAATCTCTAACAACGTTAATGTTCCTAACGCCAGCCAGGCGTTTGGATCCACAATCCAACTGAGCATAATAATGAGCTACCGCATAATCAAATAGCGGGCCATTATAGCCAGTTCAGTCCATGATCAACAAGACACGTTTAATGATAATTTTATTGCCTGATACAACGGGAGATTAAATAAATTTTAGTCAGGGGCTGTTGACCTTTTGTGATTAGTTTTGCAGCAATCTGAGAGGAATTTAGGCAGATAAACGTTGTGCCGTGTAGCATTCTCCACAAAAAACGTTTAACGCTGGATAAATTCCTCTCAGATACTGCCCTTCGGGTTCATTTAAACACATCCTGAACTTTGTTGCTCCCTGCTTGCTTCACTCAATAAGCGACACAGGATGCGCCGCGTTCAAAATGCGTTTAATTTGAACAAAATTCAACCACCAAAGATCAACAGTCCCTAGCATATACAAAAAAGGCATCCTTAACGGATGCCCTATGACAATACTGCCTATTTCTGCAGTTATTAGACGCTATAACGTTACGCCTAATTTGAAGATAGCCAGTTCTTTAAATTCATTAACTTCGTTGCGAGTTGGCTGACCATTGACTAAGGTCACCAATTTATCGACAAATTTAATTAACTGCTCTTGCATTGTCACGCCTTCTAACAGCGTACCAGCATTAAAATCAATCCAATGTGGTTTACGATTAGCAAGCTCTGTATTGGTTGCAATCTTCATGGTTGGCACTGGCCCACCATAAGGAGTACCGCGACCTGTACTAAAGAGCACCATATGGCACCCAGCAGCAGCTAAAGCACTGGTCGCAACCGCATCGTTACCCGGAGCACTGAGCAAGTTCAAACCATGGTGTTTTAAGCGTTCACCATAATGAAGCACATCAATAACCTGACTCTGGCCTGATTTTTGAGTACAACCTAAAGATTTATCTTCAAGTGTTGAAATCCCACCGGCTTTGTTTCCCGGTGATGGATTCTCATAAATTGGCTGTTTGTGTTCGATAAAGTAGCTTTTGAAGTCATTGATCATAGCGACCAATTTTTCAAAGGTTTCTTTATCTTTACAGCGAGACATTAGCAAGCGTTCAGCACCAAACATTTCTGGAACTTCAGTTAGAACGGTTGTGCCACCGTTACTAATGAGGTAATCAGAAAAGGCTCCTAGCATTGGGTTCGCTGTGATGCCAGAAAAGCCATCAGAACCGCCACATTCAAGACCAAAACGTAATTCGCTGAGTTTGCCAGGTTCACGTTTGTCTTGCTTCATTTCTGCGAGCAGTTCTTTAAGCTGATTCACGCCGTATTCAACTTCATCAAGCTGAGCCTGACAAACCATAAAACGAACGCGATCGCCATGCTCACCCAAAGTATCTTCAAATGCGCCGATCTGGTTGTTTTCACAACCTAAGCCAACCACCAGCACGCCACCGGCGTTCGGGTGCTTAACCATATCCTGCAAAATAGTACGGGTAGTAAGATGATCATCGCCTAACTGAGAACAACCATAGGTATGTTCAAGTAAGTGAATGCCGTCGATAGCTGAGAGATCTTCTTCTTTTTCCAGACGTTTAATCATCTGTTTTGCCATACCGTTGACACAGCCAACGGTAGGAACAATCCACAACTCGTTACGAACACCAACTTCTCCGTTGGGGCGGCGATAGATCATTACATCGCGATCAGCCATCTGTTCTTTCAATGAAACATCAACAGGTTCATAGCTATAACTATCCAAATCACTCAGATTAGTTTTCAAATTATGAGCATGTAGGTGTTCACCGGCTCCAACAGCTGCCAGCGTATGGCCAATAGCCTGGCCATACTTAATCACTTGTTCATTTTCAGCTAAAGCATGCAGAGCAAGTTTATGTCCTTTTGGAACATCGCTGCCAAGCTTTATTTGTTGCCCTTGATGCTCAATCACTTCGCCAGCTTTAAGCTCTGTCAAAGCAACCAGAACATTGTCGAGCGGATGGATTTGGATGACTGATTGCATCATTACCCCCTTAACGCAGCAGTCAGCGCTTCACGAGCACCTTTTTCAACAATCTGCTGCAAAGATTCAGTAACCTGTTCAACTAAACCTGGAACTTTAGTTAAATCTTGTTCCCAATGTTCAGCATCACCTAAGGCTGCTGTCACAAGATCTGTATAAGACAACTGGCCAGCTTTTACTTTAGCCCAATTTTCACTGAAGAAAGTCAGCCATTTTTCGTCATCTTTAAGTGGAATAGCATCCCCATTACGTTCACCGCGATAAAACGCCAGTAATGCTGCCAGAGCAAATGTTAAACGTTTTGGCAACTGCTGATGCAACTGCTGGAAACGTAACAACTGAGGCAAAATACGAGTCCGGTATTTCGTCATGCTATTAAGCGAAATAGACAACAGTTGGTGTTTAATGAACGGGTTTTTAAAGCGAGACAGAACATCTTTTGCAAATGATTCCAGCTCATCTTTTGGCAGATTCAGCGTTGGAATGATTTCATCAAAAATAGCGCCATTAACGAAAGCTAACAGCTGTTCATCATCCATTGCTTCACCAACAGTATCCAGGCCAGCAAGATAAGCAACCGGAACCATTGAAGTATGAGCACCGTTTAAGATAGCCACTTTACGGTCTTTGTATGGCTGGATATCGTCAACGATTTTAATGTTTAATTTGGCATCATCGCTGAGCTCATTCAAGCACAAACTTTCGCTGAGTGATTGAGGACCTTCAATCACAAACAGATAGAAGTATTCAGCAGTATCAACAAACTGGTCTTGATAACCAAATTCTTCTTGAAGCTCTGCGTGTTCATCACGAGGGAAACCAGTCACAATACGGTCAACCAGTGTTGAACAGAATGTATTGTCATTTTCTAGCCAAGCTGTGAATTCTTGTGGCAGATCCCACTCTTTAGCATAACGTTCAACCAAAGCTTTCAGTTGATCACCGTTATGGTCAATCAACTCACAAGGCAACAAGATTAAGCCTTTGTCTTTAGCACCGTTGAAGTGGTTAAAACGTTCAAATAGTAAACGCGTCAGTTTAGCAGGGTAGCTTACTGGTGGCTCATCAGTGAGTTTGTCGCCAGCGTGGTAGCTGATCCCGGCTTCAGTGGTATTGGAAAACAAAAATTGAATGTTTTCGTCACGAGCCAAAGCAAGTACTTCATCAAACTGTTTGTAGCAGTTCAACTCACGGTTGACACTGCGAATAATACGAGGCTGACGAACCGGTTTGCCTTCTTCGTTCAGACCACGAATCAGTGTGGTGTATAACCCATCCTGAGTGCTCAGGCTAGGTGGAAAATCGGAATCAATAGGTCGAATAATAACCACCCCACCATTAAATGAGGTGCTTTCATTCAATTTATCAATCTGCCAATCAACAAAGGCACGTAAAAAGTTCCCTTCGCCAAATTGAATTACTTTGTCAGGATAACTAGCACCTGGAAAGTCTTTTCGATTTAATTGTTTCATATATATTTCACCATTCAATTGACTAAGATCTGGGCTTATTCGCCCAATTCAACGCCAAAGTAGTTACGTGCATTATTAAAGCAGATATCTTCCACCATTGATCCTAACCATTTTAGATCATTTGGAGCTTCACCAGCTTCCACCCAATGACCGATCATTTGGCAAAGGATACGACGGAAGTATTCATGACGAGTATAAGATAGGAAGCTACGGCTATCGGTAAGCATCCCAACAAAACGACTTAACAGACCAAGCTGTGCAAGCTGTGTCATCTGACGTTGCATGCCATCTTTTTGGTCATTGAACCACCAGCCAGAACCAAACTGCATTTTTCCAGGGATTGCATCACCTTGGAAGTTACCAATCATGGTTCCTAAAACTTCGTTATCACGAGGGTTCAAGCAGAACAGGATAGTTTTTGGCAGTTGGTTAGTTGAAGCCTGAGAATCCAACAGTTTAGATAAATTAGCAGCAACTGGTTCATCGTGAATTGAGTCAAAACCAGTATCTGGACCCAACTGGCCAAACTGGTATGAGTTGTTATCACGAAGTGCACCGATGTGATACTGCTGAACCATGCCACGACGATGATATTCGTGACCTAAGAACAACAATACAGCGGTTTTAAATGCATCGACCTGGTCTTTGCTTAAAGTTTCACCGGCGCGGCGAGCAGCAATCATCTGATCCAGTGCAGCTTCATCAGCTTCACCGTATGGAACAGTATCCAATGCATGGTCAGCAACTTTACAACCCAATTTCTGGAAATGGTCCAGACGGTTAGACAATGCTTGAGTTAAGTCAGCAAAACGGCTGATTTCAACATCTGCGGCCTGACCTAATTTAGTCAGATAATCGACGAAGATAGGTGCATCGATTTTGAAAGCTTTGTCAGGGCGGAAAGATGGTAGCACTTTAATTTTAAAGCTACTGTCTTGTGCAATCTGAGAGTGATATTCCAGTGAATCAGCTGGATCATCAGTTGTCCCAACCATTTTGACATTCATCTGTTCCATGATGCCACGAGCAAAGAATTCTGGCTGAGCCAGCAGTTCGTTACATTCATTCCAGATTGAATCTGCGGTTTTTGGTGTCAGCAGTTTATCAGTTAAACCAAATGGGCGACGCAACTCTAAATGAGTCCAATGGAAAATTGGGTTACCAATGGTATAAGGAACTGTTGCTGCAAATGCTTTAAATTTGTCGTAATCGCTAGCATCACCAGTACAAAAACGTTCTTCAACACCGTTTGAACGCATTGCTCGCCATTTGTAGTGGTCACCTTTCAACCAAATGTCATAAAGGTTGTTAAATTGATAATTTTGCGCGATTTGTTCAGGTGGAAGGTGACAGTGGAAATCGAAAATTGGCTGATCTTTAGCATAGTCATGATAAAGGTGCCGAGCGAAATCGGTGTCGAGTAAGAAGTCTTCAGTCAAAAACGAGCTCATTATTCACTCCAATAAAAGGTGCTAAGCTTCCTGCTATATTGTTTAGTAGTTTATAGCAGTCATACTTACGATTCAAAATGTGTTATACCAATTATTCTACTTCTTCGAAAGACTGTCTACGAGTATTCTTCTTTTTGCTAGTCTCATCACAGATTATTGGTAAAAAAATAACCTATTCCCTTTTTTTTGACCTTAGTCACCTTTTCATTATTTCTAGTAAACATTAAAAATATGTAAACAATTTAGAGTGAATTGTTATACCAATATTTAAAGTTATTGAATTGGTGATCAAACAATGAAAATAGACATTAATGACCGGCAATATAACTGAGAAATTAGCAAATCATACTTTGCTGACAGAGTGTTATAGCTCCAAAGAAATAAACTATAACTGGCCATGATAAGTACTTTATTTAATAGATAGACAAAATGTTTAAAAAATATGCGTTCAACATGATGAAGATGTAGCAGATGAGAGGTTGCCCTCCCATCTTGCTCATTCATATCAGGTTATTTAGCAGCTAAGTTAGGGTCACTTACTGGCGCTTCTAGTGATTCACTTTCTTCGGTTTGTTCAGCGCTAACCGCTTCATTATTTTTAAGCAGGCTGAACAGGATAATCGCCCCTAAGATATCGAACACAGATAGCACTGCGAACAATGGGCTAAAGCCAATCACATCACACAGAGCCCCTACAACCAGTGCAAACAGAGTACTAGCAGTCCACGCAGCCATACCAGTTAAACCGTTAGCAGTTGCGACTTCATGCGGTTCAAATACATCTGATGACAAGGTAATTAACGCCCCAGACAAAGACTGGTGAGCAAACCCGCCGATACACAATAAGCCGATTGCAATATAAGGGTTGCCGAACACGCCAATGAGACCAGGGCCAATCATTAATACAGCACCTAATAGCACAACCAATTTACGAGAAACGACGAGGTTAACGTGGAAGAATTTCTGGAACATGACAGGCATGTAACCACCTAAGATACAACCCACATCAGCAAAGACCATTGGCATCCAGGCAAAGATAGCAATCTCTTTTAAATCAAAACCATAGGTTTTAACCATGAATAGTGGGATCCAGGCATTAAAAGTCCCCCAAGCAGGTTCTGCCAAGAACCGAGGCAATGCAATACCCCAGAATTTTTTCTGGCGGATCAGGACCAAGAAGTGCACTTTCTCTTTTACGGCTTTAACTTTTGGCTGACCATCGGTGATGTATTTATATTCTTCTTCACTCAAATGTTTTTGTTTGGAAGGATGAAAATATGAATATGCCCACAACGCAACCCAGGCTAGAGAAAACAGACCAACGATAATAAATGCTAAACGCCAGCTCTGATACATAATCGCCCATACAACGATTGGCGGAGCGAAAACAGCACCAATAGATGAACCAACGTTGAAGTAACCGACTGCAACAGAGCGTTCTTTAGAAGGGAACCATTCAGTTGATGCTTTAAGACCTGATGGGATCATCGCACTTTCAGCAAAACCGCCAAGCCCGCGAGCTGCGGCTAAACCGACCCAGCCATTGGCAAATGAGGCAGTAATTGCAAAAGCCCCCCATAACAGAGCAAAAATACCGTAGCCCAGTTTAGTTCCCAGTGTGTCAACAATGAAACCAGTAATAGGTTGGGCGATGGTATAACACGCAGAAAACGCGGCAATAATATATGAATACTGCTGAGTAGTAATATGTAACTCAGACTGCAATGTTGGTGCAGCGGCAGCAATGGTATTACGGGTCAAATAGCACAGAATTGTGCCTAATGTGACCAGCGCGATCATATACCAACGCATCCCTCTAATTTTACGCATAGTAACTCCGTCAATATGTATGGGCTAAAGCAAAATCAACCTCTGATTCCTGTTGAAATTGCGATGTAGCAGACCAAAAGGAAAAATAAAATTTATATGATGTTTAACCGTTATTGGTTATACCAAATCTATGAATTGGTCTAATTCTCTTATTTTTGGTAGTACACCTTACTTGATCCTCATCAAATTAGAGAGGTAATGACGGGTATGAGATTCATTTAATGTGACACAGTTATCATTTTTTCGAGTGTTAACGGAAAAAACCGTGACAGAATTAAAATTACCAAAACAATGATAATTAATTAGTCAATTATGAGAGATAGGACACAGACAGGATAATATTGGTATAACAACTTTATTATTAATTAGCGAAAATTAGCAATCTAATATTTTAATTAATTATTGCATAATACATTTAATACCAATTGGTATTTATAAACCAAAGAGGTTGATAACTTCCGATAAAAGTCAGTTGAAGATTTATTTTTTGTAAATGTTTTAATATACAAATAAATGCTCAAATAGAGCATTTTTCGATTTATCTATAAACCAGATAAAAACCATAAAATTGTCGATAAAACAGAGATGAAAAGTACGGATAGGCTAAAATAAAAACCCAAGAAATTATAAAAAATACAATAAAATCAATATATTATAATTTATTTTAACAAAATATTTTTCATAAAAATAACATAAGCAACTACATTTTTATTACTAATAAATAAAATAACTATCCTTTTATTAGTCATATAAGTTTATTAAAACCCTTTATAAAACGTGATCAAAATCTCCTTTCTAACTAATAACACGCCATCCCAAATAAAGACCTTCAAAATTGTGATGGTTCTCAACTTTAATATATATCATACCAATTATATTACCGCTGGATAACTTATAGGACAGGACGTTCCCATCTATTGGTATTGTCTGAAGAACCTATCTCTAACCTTTACAAATGGGGTATTAGTTTTATGAAATGGAAAATGAAAGCCTTATCACTGAGTGTTTTGCTCGCTGCACCTCTTACTGTTGCCAGTTTGTCAGCTCAAGCTGTCACACTAAAACTTGCGCATAACCTGCAAGCTGACCACGTGGTTGCCGTTACTCTGCGCCATATGGCCAAAGAAATCAGTGATAAAACCAATGGCAAAGTAAAAATTCGTATTTATGGTGACAGCCAGATGGGCGGCCCTCGTCAGACTTTGGAAATGCTCCAACAAGGCGCACTTTCAATGACTAAAGTCAGTGCCAGTGAATTGGAACCATTTGAACCTGCTTTCTCTATCTTTAGCTTACCTTATCTATTCCGCAGCCCTGCGCACTTCGATAAAGTCGTATTTGGCCCAGTCGGACATGAAATGGAACAGCTACCGAAGAAAAATGGCTTTGTTCTGTTAGCAGCATATGAAGCAGGTACTCGTAGCTTCTATGGTAAAAAAGCAATTAGAGAACCTGCTGATGTCAAAGGCTTAAAAATTCGCGTAGTTTCAACACCAACCACCAACAAAATGATCGAATTGCTCGGCGGCTCACCTGCTCCAATTCCATTTGGTGAAATTTATACTGCTCTGCAACAAGGCGTGGTTGATGCAGCAGAAAACAACATTCCGTCTTATGTTCAGACGCGTCATGTTGAAATTGCTAAATACTACTCTGAAGACCAACACACTTCTGTACCTGATTTTCTGGCCATCTCAACCATGGCAATGCAACGTTTAACTCCTGAACAACAGGAAGTTGTTAAACAAGCAGCTCGTGACTCAGAAAAATATGAGAAAAAACTGTGGGATGCTCAGGTTCAAAAATCTAAAGCAGAAGCTATCAAACTGGGAGCTACTTTCGTAAAAGTTGACAAAGCAGCATTCCAAAAAGCAATGAAACCGCTTTGGGATGAATTCGAAAAAGATCCTGTTAAATCCAAATGGCTGAACAAAATCGAAGCTGTTAAATAGAAATTCTACCAAGGACGAACAGCCGGACATGCCAGTGTCCGGCTATGCAGGAGTAAAATATGCGTCTGGAATCCTTTAAAAAACCCGTTGATTTAGTGGTTGCTACAATTTGTGTCGTTGTTATGACCTCTTTGGTGGTCTGCGTTGTATGGCAGGTCTTTAGTCGTTGGGTGCTCAATGCCCCTAGTACTTTCACCGATGAGATCGCACGTTTTAGTATGATCTGGGTAGGCTTGCTAGGCGCAGCTTATACCGTCGGCGCACAACGTCACTTGGCAATCGACTTAGCGGTTGCTCACCTGACCGGAGTAAAAAAACGAATTTGTACAATTTATACCAATCTTTGTGTCTTAGCTTTTGCAGCTAGCGCGATGATTTGGGGGGGCATTCACTTAGCAACACGTGTCATGCAAAGTGGTCAAGTTTCTCCCGCGATGCAAGTCCCAATGGCTTATGTATATGCTGTTCTGCCTCTTGCCGGCATTATTATGTGTTACTACAGCCTGTTATTTATTTTGGATGCAATTGTCCATATTAATCAACCTGACGATGATGTTCACGAGGAGCAAGCATAATGGATATGGAATGGTTGACAGCGCTGATTATGTTCGGCAGCTTCTTTATCTTAGTTTTTAGTGGCGTGCCTATTTCGTTTTCGATTGGTTTGGCATCACTATTATCATGTTTTACCTTGCTTCCGCCTCAAGTTGCCTTGGCAATTTTGGGACAAAAAGTTGCAACAGGCTTAGATAGCTTCTCGTTACTTGCCATCCCATTCTTTATTTTAGCTGGGATTTTAATGAACAACGGCGGTATCGCCCAAAGGCTGATTAACTTCTCGCAAGTCATCGTTGGTCGGATGCCTGGTTCATTGGGCCACGTAAACGTAATGGCTAATATGATGTTTGGTTCTATCTCAGGTTCTGCTGTTGCAGCTTGTGCCGCAGTTGGCGGAACCATGGCACCAATGCAGAAAAAAGCCGGTTATCCAGCGCCATATTCTGCAGCGATTAACGTAACATCATGTATTACAGGGCTTTTGATTCCACCTTCAAACGTGTTAATCGTTTATGCATTAACAGCAGGTGGCTTATCTGTTGCCGCGCTATTTATGGCAGGTTACATCCCAGGGATCCTTATGGGTCTGTCGGTTATGATAGTTGGCGCAGTTATCGCCAAACGCCGTAACTACCCAATCGCAGCACGCCCAACCTTCAAACAGGTTATTAAAGCGTTCCTTGATGCTGTGCCAAGTATGTTATTGGTTGTCGTCGTAATGGGCGGGATCTTAGCAGGGATTTGTACAGCTACAGAAGCCTCTGCAATTGCGGTGGTTTATACCTTTATTCTGTCGGTCTTTGTCTATCGCGAGATCAAACCTAAACAGTTGCCAAAAATTATTCTTGAATCAGTTGTAATGACATCAATTGTATTGATGCTGATTGGGGTATCTGTTGGGATGTCTTGGGTTATGACAGATGCAGAAATTCCAAATACCATTGCTGAAGGTCTGTTATCAGTATCGAGCAACCCAATTATCATCTTGCTGATGATTAACATCATCCTGTTAGTTGTTGGGGTGTTCATGGATATGACGCCAGCGGTACTGATTTTCACACCAATCTTCTTACCAATTGCAACTCGCATTGGTATGGACCCAGTACATTTTGGTATCATGATGGTAGTTAACTTATGTATTGGATTATGTACACCACCAGTAGGTAGTGCTCTGTTCGTCGGTTGCTCTGTAGCTAATCTGAAAATTCAAAATTTGATTAAACCAATGCTTCCATTTTTTGCAGCACTGGTCGTATCGTTACTGTTGATTACTTACATCCCACAATTGAGTCTGTTTTTACCTAAGTTATTCGGGTTATATTAGCGCCCTTTCCTCTGGGGACATGATGTCCCCAGAGTATTTCTTCGTTGAATCTACTAGGATTTGGATCTGTGAATAATATCGATACGAGTTTTCACCCCAAAAGGCTTTATCAATCTATTGCCGCCAAGCTAAAAGCTCAGATTGCATCGGGCATTTATCAGGTTGGAGATAGATTACCAGCTGAAAGACTAATTGCTGAAACCATGAATGTAAGCCGAACGGTCATTCGTGAAGCGATTATCATGTTGGAAGTGGAAGGATTAGTCGAAGTAAGGAAAGGATCCGGGATTCATATCATCGCCTCTCAGGTTTCATCTGCTGATGAAACGCTTGAAAATGCCAATGATGGATTATTAACCGCTGGTCCATTTGAGCTACTACAGGCCCGGCAGTTATTAGAAAGTAATATTGCCGAATTTGCAGCAACCCAAGTTACCAAACAAGATATCCTTGAATTAACCCGAATCGTTGAACAGGGCCGTTATGAAGACAGAGCTCGAGATTCAGCTTGGGATAAACAATTCCATATTCAGGTCGCTAAAGCGACACAAAACTCAGTTCTAGTCATCGTTATCGAGAACCTTTGGGTTCATCGGGATAAAAACCCCTATTGGTTGAAACTTCATTCTCATATTGACGATAAAGCGATAGATAGCTGGACATCAGATCATGAGCAAATTTTACGAGCACTGATGCGTAAAGATCCTCGCGAAGCCAAACTGACGACTTGGCAGCATCTTGAAAACACCAAGGAAATGCTCTTTAAAGCCACCAATTTTGATGGTGATTTGCAAGATGACCGATACCTATTTTCGGAAAACCCTGTTATCCATTTGAATAACTCGGTAAAAAAATAAGCTAACTGTTTGAGTTTACTACCTAACTGCTCACATATAAGTTGATCCCTAAAAGATATGCTGACATGATGATGTAACTTTTTTCACATCGTCAGCTATATTGACTATGTTTTAAGAGGTGGATGGTAGAAGTTTAGTATTCTGCCCATATTCTCGGTGAGGGATATCAAACTATTATGGAAGCAAAGTTCGTCAACCCATTTTTAAGTTCATTACTCAATGTCGTTAGTACCATGGCCCAGCTTGAGCTCAAGCCTCAGGCGCCACGACTCAAAAAAGACGACGTTGCCCGTGGGGATGTTTCTGGTGTCATAGGGATGATAGGGCCAACAACGAAAGGGTCTTTTTCGGTAAGTTTTGATAAATCATTATCTCTTGAGATCATGCGCCGCATGTTAGGGGAACAACCTAAATCGATTAATGACGAAGTGACTGACATGGTCGGTGAAATTACCAACATGGTCACTGGTGGCGCAAAACGCATTTTGGCCGAACAGGGGTATGAATTTGATATGGCAACACCGATTGTTGTCTCAGGCCCTGGTCATACAATTCAGCATAAATCTGATGGTGCAAAGATTTTAATGCCATTTACATCCGATTATGGCCATGCAACCATCGAAATTTGTTTTGATAAATAAGCATGATGATTTTTTGCTCAAAGTAGAAGTTTAACGCGCTGATTTTAATCTAAACAAACTGTTTTTAATCACTTAAAAGCCAATAAAAAAGCCCGCATTTGCAGCGAGCTTTTTTGATTTCAAAATACCAATGTATCAGATTACAGGTTATCTGCGTTTTCTGACAGGTAAGCTGCAACACCGTCAGGTGATTCTTTCA
This sequence comes from Celerinatantimonas sediminis, assembly GCF_046054195.1. Taxonomy (NCBI): domain Bacteria; kingdom Pseudomonadati; phylum Pseudomonadota; class Gammaproteobacteria; family Celerinatantimonadaceae; genus Celerinatantimonas; species Celerinatantimonas sediminis. The sequence goes on along the minus strand of NZ_JBEQCS010000010.1, from coordinate 55,822 downwards.
TACCTTTTTTACCTGCTTCCCATTGAGCAGGACAAACTTCACCATGTTCCTGATGGAATGCCAAAGCATCAACCATACGCAACATTTCATCGATATTACGACCCAGAGGCAGATCATTAACAACCTGGTGACGAACAACACCGTCTTCGTCAATCAGGAATGAACCACGAAAAGCAACACCAGCTTCTGGATGTTCAACATCATATGCTTGGCAGATTTCATGTTTAACATCAGCAACCAGTGGGAATTTCACAGCACCGATACCACCATCTTTGGTAGCGGTGTTACGCCATGCATTATGGGTAAACTGAGAATCGATTGAAACACCGATGACTTCAACACCTTTTTTATTAAATTCAGCCAGACGATGGTCAAAAGCAATAATTTCAGATGGGCAGACAAAAGTGAAGTCCATTGGATAGAAGAAAACTACCGCTTTTTTACCTTTAGTGGCTTCTTTAAAGTTGAAACTATCAACGATTTCACCAGTACCTAAAACGGCAGGAGCAGTAAAATCAGGAGCAGGACGACCTACTAAAACGCTCATATTCTTTTCCTCAATGCTTGCATTTGTGGTAAAAAATTCATTGTTTTCAAATCAAAAACAATGCCCTATCAAAAACTCTGTCATTATATATGGGGATGGATCAAATGTTTTCAACATTTGAAGAATATTTTTTGAAATTTTATTAACGTCTCGACTACATTTTAGCCACGACTAAAGCAAATGAACCAAATGGCTTAGCAAAGCTATTCAAAATCGTCGAACTCAGGCCCTGCATAATTATCAAAACGAGAAAAATGCCCTTGGAACGTTAATGGCACTTTCCCAATCGGACCATTACGCTGTTTGCCGATAATCACTTCGGCCAAACCTTTGTTGTTCGGATCATCATGATAGACCTCGTCCCGATAAATAAACATGATCAAGTCTGCATCCTGCTCGATAGAGCCTGATTCACGCAAGTCCGAGTTCACCGGGCGCTTATCTGAGCGCTGCTCCAAACTACGGTTAAGCTGTGAAAGCGCCACAACTGGCACACTCAACTCTTTAGCCAGAGCTTTGAGCGAGCGTGAAATTTCGGCAATTTCCAAGGTCCGGTTTTCTGCCATCCCAGGCACCTGCATCAGCTGCAGGTAGTCAATCATAATCAGGCTCAATCCGCCATGCTCTCGGGCGACTCGCCGCGCTCTGGATCGAACTTCAGTCGGCGTCAAACCAGAGGAGTCATCGATATACATTTTACCTTTGTCAGCCACCAAACCCATCGTCGATGACAATCGCGCCCAATCGTCATCATCAAGATTACCAGTTCGAATCTTAGTTTGGTCAATACGCCCTAAAGATGCGAGCATACGCATCATAATCTGCTCTGAGGGCATCTCAAGACTAAAGACGAGTACTGGCTTATCTTGCGTCATAGCGGCGTATTCAGCCAGATTCATGGCGAAGGTTGTTTTACCCATTGAAGGACGCGCGGCAACGATAACCAAATCGGCAGGCTGCAGACCACTGGTCATCTTGTCTAAGTCAGTAAAACCGGTTGAAACCCCCGTGACACCACCGGCACCAGGACTTTTATAGAGCTCTTCAATACGGTCTAAGGTTTCTGCCAGCAGAGTTTTAACGCCTTGGGGGCCTTCATCATTGGTCGTTCGAGCTTCAGCGATGTGGAATACTTTGCTTTCAGCAAAATCTAATAACTCACCACTTTTACGCCCTTGCGGTTCATAACCTGCATCAGCAATTTCATTCGCCACACTAATGAGCTCACGCGTGACCGCTCGCTCGCGAACAATTTCAGCATAAGCACGAATATTGGCTGCACTAGGTGTATTTTTGGCAATTTCACCTAAATAGGCAAAACCACCGATATCTTCTAACTGTTCTTGACGCTCGAGCTCTTCTGAAACGGTAACTAAATCAATTGGGTTACCCTGCTCTGCCAAACGATGCATGGCAGCGAAAATCAAGCGGTGCTGGCGCGAATAAAAATCTTGCTCAACAACCTGTTCAGCAACATCATCCCAAGAATTATTATCCAGCATCAAGCCACCCAGCACGGCTTGCTCTGCTTCAAAAGAATGCGGTGGAACTTTTAGCGCCGAAACCTGAGCATCGGAAATTTTTGTTCTATTATCTCGTTCAGCCATCTATGACTCACTTATTCAAACTGCTCGGCTATTATCCATAAAAAAAGCAGTGCTTCAATTGACTATCTTCATCAAACACTCAGAGCAAAAACTACCAATAATTTTCGACAGTCAATTGTCCGGGTTTACGGCGTAAGTTACGTGTAAAATTGCGATCTTTGAGCATATCACGAGTCTGTTTGACCATTGCTGGATTACCGCAGATCATCACCTGACACAGCTCGGGTGAAAGCGTGAAGTGGCCATACTCGCTCAATTGTTCAGTGGCGATAGCATCGGTTATCCGTCCAGACAATCCATCTTCAGGAGCTTCACGGCTGACTAACGCAATGAACTGAAAGTGCTCGTGCTCCTTAGCAATCGATTTAATCAGTGGCTGATAATTAATGTCCTGATTATAACGAACGCCCTGAACCAGGGTAATTCGCTCAAATTTTTGCCAGCATTGCTCGCTCTGTAGCATCGCCAAAAATGGCCCAACCGCAGTGCCTGTGGAAAGCATCAACAAATGGTGCGCATCAGGCACTTCATCTAGCGTAAAGAAACCCGTCGCGTGTTCAGCGATTTCTAATTCACTACCTAATGGCACTGTAGCTAACTGGGGGGATAATTTACCACCTGCCACATCGACTAGGTAAAATTCGTGCAATGTTGTGGATGGCGGATTTACAAAAGAATAGGCACGCTTAACCAATTCGCCATCTATCATCATCCCCAGCTGGGCATATTGCCCCGCTTTATAAGGCTCAAGTTGGGCCTCAACTTTGATAGAGAAAAGTGTCTCAGTCCAAAACTTACGTTCAACGAGTTTTGCTTTTAACCACTGCATAACACCTCCTGATGCTATCTAGCTAGGGGTTGTTTGCCCAAACCCAATCTAAAGGGCGTTATTTAAACGCCAACACAGATGCTTTAAACAGCGTTAGGCACAAGCTAAACAACCTTAAAATCAATCCTCCAAACTTATTACCACATCACTACGGGCAAAACAGCTGCATGCGAGAATATAGCCTTGCTCAATTTGTTGCTCCGTTAACGCATAATCGGCACCGACTTCGACGTCACCACTGATTAATTTTACTCGGCAAGCACCACAACTACCGCCCCGACAGCTACTTGAAAGTGCAATACCGGCGTTTTCAGCCACTTCTAAAATCGTATCATTAACCGCCGCTATAGCGCTCTGGGTCATTGGCTCAAAGGTGATGGTGTATTTACCTTGCTCTTCATCAGGCAACGGCTGATACTCTTGAGCTTGCATAGACTGCAAAACTTCAATTTTATCACCTCTGGCAACTTGCCCGGGCCGAGTCACTACAAAATATTGCCCAAAGATCACCTTGCCATCACTGACTCGTCGATGCAACTTTGTCAAAGAGCGAAGCGGCTCTTGGTTTGGATCTGGTTGTGCAAACTCGACATCTGTATTAATCACAGGGCAACGTGCACAAGCTTTCACGGCTAAAAGCTCCACGTCCCCAATGCGAATGCGTTGCCACGTTTCTTCAGCAAAGGCTGAATCGGCATCGATGACTATATTGGGTCTAAATTGCTCAATTTTATCAACTCGTCCAGTATAAGCATTCAAAGCTTCAAGAGACTGCCGACTTGCAACTAGCACGGGCGCACTATCTGAAAAACTAACGGGATATTCAGGAAGACTATTGACCTGGCGATGAGAATTTTGGTCATAAAAACAAAGCCTAAAATCACCACCTAAAAAGTCACTGATCCAGCTATTGGCCTTTTCACCTAAGCTTTTGGCATTGACATCTGAGCGCCAAACTCGCACATCGACTCGCCCATCATCGCCAGTTAAATCGACTTTTAGCTCAGGCATATTCGGCGCCGAAAAAATTACCGATTGCTCATCTTCTACCTGACAGTTCACCAATACTAGCTTGGGAAATGTTTTACCATTAACAAATTGTCCCCGGTGATTGACAGCCATAAAGCGCCGGTCGCCGCGAATTCCCAAACTATCAAGCTCGGCTACCTGTATTGGGTTCGCGCGGCAGCCTTTGAGGGGATAATTAAATAGAGCTTCAAGCCTCATCAAAGAATCCTTTTATTAAATTGATGCTTATAACCCTAGCTGAACAGATGACTCTTGCCAATAGGCATAAAAAAACCACGCTCAATAGCGTGGTTTTCACTTTTAAAGTAGACTCGATGCTTATTCAGCTTCAACAACGATTTTAACAGTTGCTGTCACATCAGCATGAACCTGAACGTCGATATCGTATTCGCCAGTGTTACGCAGAACACCGTTAGGCAGACGAACTTCAGATTTAGCTACTTCAACACCGGCAGCTGTGATTGCATCAGCAATATCACGAGTACCGATAGAACCGAACAGTTTACCTTCATCACCAGCTTTAGAAGTGATAGTTACCTGTTCTAAGGCAGTTAACTGCTGGCCACGAGCTTCTGCTTTAGCCAGAGTTTCAGCCAGGTGTTGTTCGTATTCAGCACGACGTGCTTCAAAATGTTCCAGGTTAGCTTTAGTTGCAGGAACAGCTTTACCTTGTGGGAACAAATAGTTACGAGCATAACCAGGTTTTACAGACACTTTATCGCCCAGGCTACCCAGGTGACCAATTTTGTCTAAAAGAATAATATCCATTACCTTTCCTCGAAAGTTATGTAATTGAGTTAGGCCAATGCCTTACTTGTGTAAGTCAGTGTAAGGCAGCAGAGCCAGGTAACGAGCACGTTTGATAGCACGTGCCAGTTGGCGCTGATATTTAGCGCTAGTACCAGTAATACGACTAGGTACAATTTTACCACTTTCAGTGATGTAGTTTTTTAAAGTAGCGATATCTTTATAATCGATTTCAACTACGCCTTCAGCCGAAAAACGGCAGAATTTACGACGACGGAAAAAGCGTGCCATAAGTTTATCCTCAAGATAACAATTCTATGTGTTGGGCATGCAGAACCAGCTTTGATTCACCGTTTCTAGAGCGTTGGGTTTGTAAAAAACCGCTAACGCGCACTGTGCACCCCATTTCTAACGGGAGTAATTGCTTGCTAAATTGCTCGCCGCTTGCCACAACTGCGATAAAGCATTGGGCTGAGCGAAGTAATCCAGCTTCGGTTTGTTGGGAACGGTGGCTTAGCCAAAATTGGCAATGCTCAATGCCGCTCGGACTCTTACGATAACGTGGGGCTTTAGTAAGCGAGCCAACAATTACCAAAGAGTTTTCCACAACCGTTATTACTCAGCTGCTTCGCTCTGCTCTTCATTCTCTTCAGAATCATCTGATTGAGAACGTGAAGCATCATCGCGATGGTCACGACGAGCTGGGCGATCTTCTCTTGCTTTAGCAATTGGAGATGCTTCAGTTTCAGCGTGTTTTTTACGCATGATCATGTTACGGATAACGGCATCGTTGAAACGAAATGCGCTTTCCAACTCTTCAACTACTTCTGCAGTCGCTTCGATGTTCAACAGAACATAGTGTGCTTTGTGCAGTTTTTCAATTGGGTAAGCCAGTTGACGACGACCCCAATCTTCCAAGCGGTGAATAATACCGTTTTGGCCTTCAATAATGCCTTTATAACGGTCGATCATACCTGGAACTTGTTCGCTCTGATCCGGATGGACCATGAATACGATTTCGTAATGACGCATGATTGCTCCTTACGGGTTACAGCCTCTCTCTGCGTACAGTCAAACGCGTGGAGGCAAGGAACTAATATGAAGTAACTGTTTTGAGGGCGAAGATTTTACACAATTGCCGCTTTATGTGCAATCGATTATTGGCAAATATCAACCGCTGTGGAGGGATATCATAAAACGAAAAATTTTAAGCCCGTTAATATCTCATGATCACATCTAATCAATAACACCGAGACAGTTATCCTCGAATGTTTTTAGGCTCTTTGGGACGGATTAATTATTGGTGGTTTTTGGCTTTGAAATGCCCCATCCCTGCACCACAAAGCTTGCCAGGCATTATCGGTGCAATTGGTGTATTTCTAGAGGCAATATTATTAGGGGCTATTATATTGCTTCGATTAATAAAGATTCACTCATAAACGAGTTTTGATAGCGAGCAAAAAAATGGCTCGCTATCAACAACGTTTAGCCGCGGCGCTGACGCACAGCCTCAAACAAACAGATACCTGCCGCAACAGAGACATTAAGGCTCGATACACTGCCAGCCATGGGCAACTTAACCAGTTCATCGCAAGTATCGCGAGTTAGACGGCGCATGCCTTTGCCTTCAGCTCCCATCACCAGCGCCAAAGCGCCATTAAGTTTGCAATCATAGATTAACTGCTGCGCTTCGCCAGCGGTGCCAACAACCCAAACGCCCTCTTTTTGCAACTGCTTAAGCGTACGAGCGAGGTTAGTAACACTTACTAAAGGCACTGTTTCAGCAGCTCCTACCGCAACTTTTCGAACGGTTGCACTAAGCTGCGCTGATTTATCTTTAGGCACAATGACCGCGCATGCACCGGCTGCGTCAGCATTTCGCAAACACGCACCCAAATTATGAGGATCTGTTACTCCATCGAGAACCAAGAAAAGCGGGCTAGGATTTTCTTGAATCAGCGCTGACAAGTCATGCTCTGTATAATTCTTAGCTTCTTTAACGCGGGCAACCACACCTTGATGGTGCGGATCGCCTGCACGCTCATCAAGCGCTTTGCGATTCATTCGCTGGATGCTCAATCCCATCTTTTTAGATAACGATAAAATCTGTTGCATGCGCTCATCATCACGCCCTTGCAACAGGGCTAAATCGATCACTCGCTCAGGGTTGTGCTCTAAAATAGCCTGCACAGCATGCAGGCCGTATACATAATATGGACGGCTCATAATTTAAGACTTCGATGCACTTTTCAATTTGGCCCGTTCTTTTTTACCAGGCCGACTTTTACGTTTTTTCTTGCGTTTGGGTTTCGCTTCTACAGCTTTAGGCGGCGCCTTTTTCTTTTTCGATTTACTCGATTTAGGCTTATCCTGCGATATTTCCGCTTCAGCAATCGGAGCCTTTTTAGTGGCTTTACGACGAGTTTTACCCGATGCACCAGCATTGTCGCCTGAAGCTAACATCAAATCAATTTTACTATCATCCATATTGACACTGGCGACCTTCACTTGAAGAGAATCACCAATTCGATAACGGATACCACTTGCCCGGCCGACTAAGCTCTGGCGCGCATTATCGTATTCAAAGTAATCGCGCCCCAAATTACTGATATGCACCAATCCATCAATATGCAGCTCATCTAAACGGATGAACAGTCCAAAATTAGTCACCGCTGCGACTTTGCCGCTGCGAACTTCGCCAACATGATCAAGCATAAACTCACATTTGAGTTTATCGCTCACCGAACGCGTGGCTTCATCAGCGCGGCGCTCAGCCATTGAGCAATGTTCACCGAAGTTATCCATCTCTTCAATTTTATACAGATAACCGCCATTGGGCGTCCAACGATGTTTCGGATTTGCCTGCTCTTTGGCCAATAAATATTTAATGACTCGGTGCAGCAATAAGTCAGGATAACGACGAATCGGCGAAGTAAAATGCGCATAGCTTTTAAGCGCTAACCCAAAGTGTCCAATATTATCGGGCTGATAGACCGCTTGCATCATCGAGCGCAGCAACATCGTTTGAATCAGATCTTTATCTTCACGTTCAACAATTTGTTCCACCAGCGCAAAGTAATCTTTAGGCTCGGCTTCATCACCGCCAGTTAAGGTTAATCCCAGCTCATTTAGAAAACTTCTAAAGTTGTTAAGCCGTTCGGTGCTCGGTTTATCATGAACACGAAATAAAATCGGAGCTTTATGTTTTTCAACAAATTTTGCAGCTGCAACGTTCGCTTGAATCATGCACTCTTCGATCATCTTGTGTGCATCGTTGCGTTTGAGCGGCACAATCTGTTCGATTTTTCGCTGGGCATTGAAAATAAAGCGGACTTCTTCCGTTTCAAGCTCAATACCACCACGCTCAGAGCGCGCTTGTTTTAAAGCCAAATACAATCGATGTAATTGTCTTAGATGCGGCACTTGCGCCTGATAGCGCTCTTGAAGCAGTTCATCACCATCTAAAATTGCTGCGACTTTGTTATAGGTAAGCCGGGCATGAGAGTGCATCACCGCAGGGTAAAATTTATACCCAGACAATCGCCCTGCTTCAGAGATAGTCATCTCAGCAACTAAACAAGCCCGGTCAACATCAGGGTTCAGCGAGCACAAACCATTCGACAGTTTCTCAGGTAACATGGGGATCACCTGATCAGGGAAATAGACCGAAGTTCCGCGCTCAAACGCTTCATTATCCAAGCCGCTGCCATGGCGGACATAATAAGAGACATCAGCAATCGCGACCCATAAGCGCCAACCGCCGGACTTTTTACGCTCACAATAAACTGCATCATCAAAATCTCGGGCATCTTCGCCATCAATTGTGACCAACGGTAATTGGCGTAAATCGACTCGATTCTGATAGTCTTTTTCACTTAATTGCTCACCGATACCGGCCAGCTGTTTTGTTACATCATCGGGCCAAGAGTGCGGAATATCATAGTTGCGCAGCGCCACTTCGACTTCGATGCCAGGGTCCATCTGCTCGCCCAGAACTTCGATAATCTGAGCCCGAACAACCGGATCGCTTTTACTTCCCCGAATCAGCTTAGCCACAACGACCTGACCTTGGCGGGCTCCTAATGTGGCAGAGTCATCGACCCAAACATCAAAATTAAAACGGCTGTCATCAGGAACGATAAACGACCCTGATCGCTCTTTAAAAAAGCGTCCAACAATCTCTTGTTGACCCGGCTGCAGAACTCGCAAAACCCGAGCTTCTTGGCGTCCTTTTTTATCAACCGGTCCAGGTGCTGCTAAGACGCGATCACCATGCATCGCGCCGCCAAACTTATTGGCAGGAATAAACAGATCATTGCCTTTATCCGCGCAGCGTAAAAAGCCATAGCCATCACGGTGGCCGATGACATCCCCCACGACTAATCCAAGACGCTCTGGCAAGGTATATTCGCCTTTGCGTGTTGAAGCTATCAGCCCTTGCTGACATAACGATTTTAAGTGGGATTTTAAATCTGGTTCAGCCAGTGAAAACTGGTTACATAGAAATGTAGAAGAAACTGGAGCATCTTGCTGCTTGATAAAAGCGACTAATTCAGACGGGATATCGACATGATTGTCGTCGTTGGGCATAAATTCTAACCTTTTATAATCTCGCAAAAAATAGGCGAGCAATGAGAGTATGGTATAGCTAATCTGGCCCGGAGGCTAGTTTTGTAAAACTAAGCCTCGATTAGCAATGTTATTATTATGGTTCAGGTCGGCTGTCCTGCACTTGGGCAACCACACCTGGTGGCATTTTCTGAGCTAACGATAAAAGCAACATTGTGGCCTGTTTATGTTGTTTTTTATCGGCAATAATCGAATTATACAACCATTGATAAGCTTGTTTATAATCATACGGACTTCCGTAGCCTTGTACCAATAAATTTACGTACTCTAACTTGGCTTTTAAAAATCCTAAACTGGCTGATTCTCTGAGTAATTGGACCGCTCGCTCAGGATTAGCCTGAACCAACGTGCCATGCGCATAATAACGGCCGAGTTGTTCTAACGCGGCAGGCAATCCCTGTTGAGCGGCCTGCCACATATAATGAATCCCAAGTTTGGCATCGCGTGGCACACACACGCCCCACGCTAACATATCGCCCCATAAAAACTGATAAGCAGGCAATTCAAGCTTTTCAGCTCTAAGCTCAATATCTTGATTAAGCTGACAACGATCTGCTTTTACTCGCGCTAAATGCTGATTTTTATTGATGAGATCTAATAGCTCATCCTGAGAATAAATTTGCACAGCCTGCAACGGTTTGTATGGCGCATCATCTTGGGCGCTTTTAGGATCCGCAGGCTCTGGCGAATTAACCTCTGGGCCGCTCATATTAGGCAACGCACTGCTACCTGTTGTCGCAGCTAGACAGCTGAAGGAAACCAGCAAACCAACAAGACCGATTAGATTCACATGTAAACGCATGACAAACTCATGAAAATATTACCTAACGATTCTATCGGCCAAATATGACAAAACTATAGCCAGTTAGAACTTTAATTCTGACTGGCTTGTTTTGACTTGGTTAAATTAAAGCTGTTTGGCCTGTTCAATTTCCGATTTTAAAATTGGTAACATTTGGTCAAACTGTTGTTGTTCATAGTCACTAAGCGGGCCAATGGGCAGTATTTTTTCAATACCGTTGCGTCCAAGTAATACTGGCATCGCAAAAAAGCCTGCATACTGACCGCCATCATCCACATAGGCACACAACTGTAAATCAGCCTTGCCCAATAGTGCATCGACTAATTTCAAACAAAATGCACCTGCAGCTTGTCCCATTGATAGCGTCGCAGAACCACCACCAGCTTTAGCATCCACCACTTCAGTGCCAGCGTTACGAATCCGGTCGGTCAGTTTTTCAATTTCGCTATCTGAAAAATCAAGCCCTAACTGCGAGAGTAACGGCAAAATAGTCACCCCACTGTGGCCACCAATAACAGGGATGCGAAGTGGCGTTGGGTCAATTTTTTTGCACTGTCCAACAAACGTTTTAGCGCGAGTTACATCTAATGTAGTCACACCAAATAACTTGTCGCGATCATAAACGCCTTTAGCGCTTAATACTTCCTTAGCAACAGGAACCATTGAATTGACAGGATTAGTAATAATTCCAATACAGGCTTTTGGACAAACAGCCGCAATTTTCTCCATAATGCCTTTAATGATCTCGGCATTGATATGAAATAAATCCGCTCGATCCATCCCCGGTTTACGGGCCACACCGGCACTTATCATCACCACATCGGCATTCACCAACGCAGGCGTAGGGTCAGTGCCGCTAAAACCTATAATATCCACATCTGTTGGAATATGACTTAAATCGACAGCGACTCCTGGCGTCATCGGTGCAATGTCATAGAGTGCTAAATGACTATGTTTTGGAAGTCTGTTTTTCAGCATTAAAGATAATGCCTGACCGATACCGCCAGCGGCGCCCAGCACAGCAACTTTCATATTCATCGTCCCCTGTTAAATCCGTGCAGAAATTGCAAGGACTACAGAAACAATTAGCACAAAATTCCAAAAACCAACCACTATTTCAGGCAAATTGTTGTCAGGATCACGAGCGGATTTCAATAATCAGAGCATTCAATCAGAACAATTAATCACCCGTAGCGACATCAGCAGGACTATCTGCAAAATATTTGCGATAGATTTTTTTATACGTGCCATTTTTACGAATAATTGCAAGGGCATCATTAAGGCGTTGCTTTAAGTGAGAATTGTCTTTACTAATTGCAATAGCTAAGCCTGCACCGAAGTAATCTTTATTGGTAATGGGCTCAAGCATTGCGTAGTGAGGATGTGTTTTTAACCATAGAGCCGCAACAGCTTCATCAACAAAAACGCTATCGACCTTATTTTTAACCAGATCATTGAGTGCCATTTGATAGCTCGTATAAGGCACAACGACAGCCCCATGGCGGACGTATCGATCTAGAAGATATTGTTGTTCAGAGGTGCCATTTTGCACGGCAATCACTTTAGAAAAAAGCTGACTATACGAGTGGTATTGACCATCAGGGACGACAAACACCGCACCGTTTAATAAATAGGGTTGGCTAAAAGCCACCCGTTTTTCCCGTTTTGGCGTGATATCTATAGCTGAAATTGCTGCATCATAGCGCCCAAATTCAATGCTAGCCAATAAGCTATCAAAAGGTTGATCGGTAAAGACGCAGTGAGCTTTCATCTGCTCACACAGAGCCTTGGCTAAATCGATATCAAACCCAACAAAATGTTTCTCTGAATTGAGTGATTCAAATGGAGGATAAGAAGCTTCGGTTGCAAATTGAATAACATCGCTATTAGCTCTGGCCCCAAACGGGAGGAAAATCGTAAGCATGGCTAACGAGATTAGTATTTTAAACAACTGACGCTTGTACATCACAACCACAACTTAGACCCTATCAACTAAATTTAAATTTGGGATTTATATTATTTGGCAGACATCTTAACAAGCATCCCAATTCTGGCAAAGACGAAAGTAATTTTTGAATAATTGTTGAATGAATATGCAAATTTGCTGTATAAAGTTGAAATCAGAGGCTAACCCAGTAAACTTGAGCCGTAACCAGTTTTAAGAGTCGAACTCATGAAGACGAATTCAGACCGACAAGAATACCTCATTCAAGCATTTAAAGCTTTACTAAAAGAAGAGCGTTTTGGCTCTCAGGCAGAAATTGTGACGGCCCTACAAGAATTGGGGTTTGATAATATCAATCAATCGAAAGTTTCGCGTATGTTATCTAAATTTGGCGCCGTGCGCACACGCAATGCCAAAATGGAAATGGTTTACTGCCTTCCTGCTGAATTAGGTGTTCCAACCGCGACCAGCCCATTAAAAAATTTAGTGATGGAAATCGATCATAATGATGCCTTGATCGTTATTCAAACAAGCCCTGGAGCGGCACAACTAATAGCACGGCTACTTGATTCTCTGGGTAAAGCTGAAGGGATTTTAGGAACGATTGCCGGGGATGACACCATATTCATCACACCTACACAGGAAATGGATATAGGCCAATTACAAGATTCAATCAAAGAACTATTCGAACAAAGTTCAGCTCCCTTTGCGTTTAACAGCTAACAGCACTCGTAGCCACATCAGCACAGACCGCCTCTAAATTTAAGAGGCGGACTAGTGTCTGCCACGACACGAAGGGAGGGGGCAAAATTACTTAAATTGCTTCGTCGTCGACTTCCCCAGTACGAATACGTACGACGTGGGTCAGTTCATGAACAAAGATTTTACCATCACCAATTTTACCAGTATAAGCCGCACTAGTGATTGCTTCGATAATGCGATCAACGTCATCATCTTGAGCCGCAATTTCAAGTTTTACTTTAGGTAAAAAATCAACTTGATATTCCGCACCACGATAGAGCTCGGTATGGCCTTTCTGGCGTCCAAAGCCTTTTACTTCAGATACAGTTAATCCTTCAACACCCACTTCAGCGATGGCTTCACGGACGTCATCAAGTTTAAAAGGTTTTATAATTGCACTAACGAGTTTCATCTGACCTTCCTCCGAGTCAAATTCTTGTTGTAATCCTTGAGATAGCTAAACAACTCTCATGCCAACAATATAAATTTATTTAAAATCATATGGTTAAAATAGGATAATAGAATCCACCCCAAAATATGCATTATTTTAGTGCATTTTCCATTCCCAATTGCACCAAATTGGTTATTTTGTTTGAATAGCTCTCAAAAACGTAAAATAACTTATTGATCCTGTTTGTATTTAATTTAGGTAATCTAGCAGGTGAATATAATCATCATAGCCGCAGTGAGCTTCAACATCCAGTGCAACCAGAGAATCTCCATTATCATCGACAGGTTCCGCCTGCTCGCTACCATGGGCGTAAATAATTACCTCGTCAGCATCGATTTGAGCTGAAAACTCAATGCCACGTATGGTCATCGGCAATAATGCAACCATCCGGCTTTGGCGCAATTGTTGTTGAAAGCTTTGATCCTGCCAGCTTTGTTCTAACCACATTGCCAACGGACGATGTTCATCCCCACAATCAATGCTAAAAGAGCCGTCATCAAGATAAGTTAACTCAATATCCATGACTTTTTATCGCTGTTCAAAGCGCAGCACTTTATCGCGAGCGAGTCTTACTGGCAAGTAGCAAAAAAGCCAGCTTTGCAGCTGGCTTTTCATCCTATGGCAAACTTTTCGTTAAACTGCTTTTTGGATGATCACATCTTTGGCGATATTAGTGTATTCGCTAAGCTTATCGAAGTTAAGATAACGATACGTATCAGCCGCAGTCGTATTAATTTTTGCTGCATATTCAAGGTATTCATCAACACTTGGTAAATGCCCTAAAATAGCAGCAACAGAGGCAAGCTCTGCCGAAGCCAGATAGACGTTTGCACCATCACCTAAACGGTTTGGAAAGTTTCGAGTCGATGTGGAAACAACGGTTGAATTGCTAGCAACTCGAGCTTGGTTCCCCATACATAATGAACAACCTGGGATTTCAGTGCGTGCACCAACTCGGCCAAAAATGCCATAGTAACCTTCGGCAATCAGCTGTTTTTGATCCATTTTGGTGGGCGGCGCAACCCACAAACGAGTAGGCAATGCCCCCTGATAATTATCGAGCAATTTACCAGCGGCACGGAAGTGACCAATATTGGTCATGCAAGAACCGATAAAGACCTCATCAATATGCTCACCAGTGACTTCGCTCAATAAGCGTGCATCATCAGGATCGTTTGGCGCACATAAAATTGGCTCTTTGATTTGGTTAAGGTCGATTTCAACCACTTCAGCATATTCAGCATCACTGTCAGCTTCCATCAACTTAGGATCGGCAATGAATGCTTCCATCGCTTGGATCCGGCGCTCGATGGTGCGGCGATCGCCATAGCCTTCGGCAATCATCCATTTGAGCATCACAATATTGGAGTTGAGATATTCGATAATCGGCTCTTTATCAAGCTTAATGGTACAACCCGCAGCAGAGCGCTCAGCCGTTGCATCAGACAGCTCAAATGCCTGCTCAACTTTAAGTTTAGGCAGACCTTCAATCTCAATAATCCGGCCAGAAAAAGCGTTTTTCTTACCACGTTTTTCAACCGTTAATAACCCATCTTGAATAGCTTGATAAGGGATAGCATGCACCAGATCTCGCAGCGTAATGCCAGGTTGCATCTCACCTTTAAATCGAACCAAAATAGACTCAGGCATATCAAGAGGCATCACCCCAGTGGCAGCGGCAAAAGCCACTAAGCCAGAACCCGCCGGGAAAGAGATCCCAAGCGGAAAACGAGTATGTGAATCGCCCCCAGTACCGACAGTATCAGGCAGCAGCATTCGGTTCAGCCAAGAGTGAATAATCCCATCGCCCGGGCGAAGTGCAACCCCACCACGATTCATAATAAAATCAGGCAGTGTATGATGCGTTTCAACGTCCACAGGTTTTGGATACGCAGCAGTATGACAAAATGACTGCATCGTTAAATCAGCTGTAAAGCCCAAACATGCTAAATCTTTAAGCTCATCACGGGTCATTGGGCCAGTCGTATCTTGAGAGCCAACGGTCGTCATTTTCGGTTCGCAATATTGGTCCGGACGAACTCCAGCGACACCACACGCTTTACCCACGATTTTCTGAGCTAAAGTAAAGCCTTTGGTTGATGCCTTACTTGGTTTTGGCCTGCGGAACACATCAGACAGAGGCAAACCTAAGGACTCACGCGCGCGGTCAGTCAGACCTCGACCAATAATCAACGGAATACGACCACCTGCGCGTACTTCATCTAAAATAATATCGGTTTTGAGCTCAAAGCTTGCTAGCTGTTCATCACTATCATGAACGGTCACTTTGCCTTGATATGGATAGATATCAATAACATCGCCCGTATTGAGGTTCGCAACATCGAACTCAATTGGCAGCGCACCAGAATCTTCCATCGTATTGAAGAAAATAGGGGCAATCTTACCGCCAAAGACATAACCACCAGCGCGCTTATTTGGCACATTTGGAATATCTTCACCCATCAACCACAACACCGAGTTTGTCGCTGATTTTCGCGATGAACCAGTCCCAACCACATCGCCAACATAAGCAACCGGATGACCTTTGGCTTTGAGGGATTCAATCAGTTTAATCGGTCCAACTTTACCCGGTTCGTCTGGTTCAATACCATCACGCGGGTTTTTCAACATGGCTAATGCATGCAGTGGAATGTCCGGACGCGACCAAGCATCAGGCGCTGGAGATAGATCGTCGGTGTTCGTTTCACCCGAAACTTTAAAAACGCTCAGCGTGATTTTTTCTTCTAATTTTGGACGCTGCAAAAACCACTCAGCATCAGCCCAGCTTTGCATCACTTGTTTGGCGTAAACGTGCCCTGCTTTAGCTTTTTCTTCAACATCATAAAACGCATCAAACATCAGCAGCGTGTGCGATAGAGCTTTAGCGGCAATCGGAGCTAATTGCTCATCATCTAGCAGGCTAATCAGCGGCTCAATGTTATAGCCGCCCTGCATCGTGCCTAACAATTCAGTAGCCTTTTGCGAGGAAACTAAAGGTGAGCTTTCTTCACCCTTAGCCACGGCTGCTAAAAAACCAGCTTTTACATAAGCCGCTTCATCAACACCCGGTGGAATGCGGTTTTCTAGCAAGTCGAGCAGAAAATCTTCTTCACCCTTAATTGGTTTTTTTAATAGTTTAACTAGCTCAACAGTTTGTTCGGCAGACAGCGGTTTTGGGACAATCCCCAAAGCGGCTCGCTCCTTTACATGATCTCGATAAGTTTCTAACACGACTTGCTCCTTAATCGCTTCCATAGCATTTAATTATGGTCGTTAATGGCCCTGGCAATCAGATTATTTTTAACTTTGAATATTTAAGTATCTAACTGCGAGAAGGTCAATAGACATTGGAAAGATAGCCATCAGTAACATAAATTCAACAAGTTGTCGAATTATAGCCGCTGATGATATGGATATCGAGAGCAAAAAAGGTAAGTTAAAAGGCCACTTAACTGGCCTTTTAACCAGGGGCAATTGAGCTTTTTATGATTAGTTTTTAAGCCATCTGAGATGAATTTAGCCAAGCTAAACATTGTACCGTGATTGGCCACAAAGAACGTTTAACGCTGAATCAACCACCCTCAGATACAGCCCCTAATTATTAATGAATGACTTTTTCTGGATGTGTCCATTTTTTTAGCCAGTTATATGCAACCGTCTGTTCTTTTGCATAAAACACGTGTCCAAGATCAGGCCAGGTCCGCGTCGTTAAGTTGCTACCAGCATTTTGGCTGTTCCAGATCTTATGCAGTTTTGCATAGGCATCTTTAACAGCCGCTTCAGGAAAGAGATGATCTTTACCACCATTAAAAATTAGCATTGGTTTAGGCGCATAGATTGCTGCTTCATCAGGAATATCCATCCATTTAGCAAGCCCTGGGTGCAACATATAAAAAGAGCTTTGCCCACGAAGAACGTTATTTCCTGGCACCATCAACCCTTGATAGGTTCCCATCCATGAATCAACAACGGTCGCCACCGCTTGTGGCCGAAGTGCAGCAAGTTGCCAAGCACGATATGCTCCCATCGAGAACCCAACAATTGCGACTCGTTTCGAGTCCACTTCAGGGCGCGAGCGTAAAAAGTCAAAAGCGCGCATATCTTCGTATGCCATATTCCCCGCCAGCGATCGCCCTAAATTAAACATGTTGCTCGCTAGCGCCTGTTGCTGCTCATAGTTCATTGGGCCGCGATCGCCCCAACCTAGCGCATCAACGCATAAAACAACATAGCCGCGTTTGGCCATCGCATCCCCGACAAACTGTCCGGTAAAGTATTTTTTAGACCATGCCACCGCGGAAGCTAGCTTTTTCTCATCTCCCCAAGGCTTGATCATCTTCTCTTTGCCGATATCAAATTTGGCACCGTGATCATGCAACAAAATTGCAGCGGCATGTTTGCCTTTGGTTTTCGGTACCAGCATCAACCCTAGGACACGGCTTTCATCCGTTAGATTAAAGGCAATTTTATATCCCCAGTAACTGCCTCGGTCGACTTTATCTATGATTTTTGCATCAAACGCACGATGAGAATCTGGCGTAAGCAGGGAGGCTCGCAGTTTTTTACGAGCAACCACTTTCCACTTGGCAAAACTTTTATAATTGCCGCTCAAGTAGGACATTGGATAAGTTAACTGCGCTTTGAGCGCCGGATAAAAGCTCGGGAGCATCCCTTTGGTTAACGCTTCGGTCTGATAATCACTACTAGCGGCGCTTGCGCATCCCAGCCAGCTAACACAGCAAGCGGCCAAAGTTAATTGTTTCCACTTCATCATAATCCCTCAAATTATTAAAACAGTGTTTTATTTTATTGGTTTATTATGTGTTAAAAAGAGAAGCAGCTAACATTCAGCTCAAAAAAAAGCCCCAGCACAAGGCTAGGGCTTAGATGAGCGAGTTCGAAAAATCGTTATTTTTTCTTTTTCGCTTTTTTGTTTGGCAGGTCAGTAATTGAACCTTCAAAGACTTCAGCGGCCAAACCAATTGATTCATGCAACGTTGGATGCGCATGGATAGTCAGAGCGATATCTTCAGCATCACAGCCCATTTCAATCGCCAGACCAATTTCACCTAACAGTTCTCCACCGTTAGTTCCGACAATCGCACCACCAATTACGCGGTTAGATTGCTTGTCGAAAATCAGTTTAGTCATACCATCAGAGCAATCAGAAGCAATCGCACGGCCTGAAGCAGCCCATGGGAACAATGCCGTTTCAAACGCGATACCAGCAGCTTTAGCTTCTTTTTCAGTCATACCGACCCAAGCGATTTCTGGCTCAGTGTAAGCAATACTTGGAATGACTTTCGGATCAAAGTAATGTTTTTTGCCGGCGATAACTTCAGCCGCAACATGACCTTCATGCACACCTTTATGCGCCAACATAGGTTGACCAACGATATCGCCAATCGCATAAATATGTGGAATGTTCGTGCGCATCTGTTTATCAACTTCGATAAAGCCACGTTCGGTCACATTCACGCCAGCTTTATCTGCATCAATCGCCAGACCATTTGGCACACGACCAACAGCAACCAATACTGCATCGTAGCGAACAGGTGCATCTGGAGCTTGTTTACCTTCAAAGCTCACATACAGACCGTCTTTTTTCGCTTCAACAGCAACCACTTTGGTTTCCAGCATGATGTTGAATTTAGACTCAACACGTTTGGTAAAGACTTTAACAACATCTTTATCGGCTGCAGGAACTAACTGATCGGCAAATTCAACCACATCAATGTTACTACCGAGTGAGCTGTATACCGTTCCCATTTCTAGGCCGATAATACCACCACCTAACACCAGCAATTTTTCAGGAACTTCTTTAAGCTCCAAAGCATCAGTTGAATCCCAAACACGCTCATCGTTGTGTGGAATAAATGGCAGTTGAACTGGGCGAGAACCAGCGGCAATAATCGCATTGTCAAAGTTTACAACGGTCGTTCCGTCTTCACCTTCAACAGCTAATGAATTCGGGCCAGTAAATTTCGCCAGACCATTAACAACGGTAACTTTACGCTGTTTGGCCATGCCGCTTAAGCCACCAGTCAGCTGACCGATTACTTTTTCTTTCCAGCCACGAATTTTTTCAATATCAGTGGTTGGTTCACCAAAGACAACCCCGTGGGCTGCCAAAGATTTGGCTTCTTCAATAACTTTAGCTACGTGTAAGAGCGCTTTAGAAGGAATACAGCCAACGTTCAGACAAACACCACCTAAGGTGCTATAGCGCTCGACGATCACGGTTTCTAAACCTAAGTCTGCCGCGCGGAATGCTGCAGAATATCCTGCGGGTCCAGCACCCAGCACGACTACTTGGGCTTTAATCTCGTTACTCATGGGTTAATAACCTCTCGGGAATAATAACTGTCGGTTTTATGCTCATTGACCGACTCCGCGTTATAAGAGTGTAACGAATCACCTGCATATTGAGAACTTATTGGCTCACAATGCGATGATTTGATTTAAAAGCCGGAGAAACTTCTCCGGCTTTTTAACTACTAATTACAGAACCAATTTACGCAGATCGCTGAGCGTACTGCTGATAGTAGTAATGAAACGTGCTCCATCAGCACCATCAATGACACGGTGGTCATAAGACAATGCCAGTGGCAACATCAGTCGTGGTGCAAATTCACTGCCGTTCCAGACTGGTTTCATCGCACTACGAGAAACCCCAAGAATAGCAACTTCAGGTGCATTCACAATTGGAGTGAACTGCGTACCACCGATACCACCCAAGCTTGAGATAGTAAAGCAGCCACCTTGCATATCAGATGAAGTCAGTTTACCACCACGAGCTTTCTTAGAGATCTCAGTCAGCTCACGAGATAACTCATAGATGCCTTTTTTGTTCACATCGCGAACAACGGGTACAACCAGACCATTTGGAGTATCAACCGCAATACCGATGTTGATATATTTCTTCATGATCAGGCTCTGCTCATCATCAGAGAGCGAAGCATTAAATTTAGGATGAAGTTCCAGTGCTTTAGCAGCAGCTTTCATCATAAATACCAGCGGAGTGATCTTAAAGCCGAGGTCTTTTTTAGCAACAACTTGGTTTTCAGCTTTACGGAACGCTTCCATATCAGTGATGTCAGCTTCTTCAAACTGAGTCACATGAGGGATTTTCACCCAGTTACGATGCAGGTTTGGACCAGAGATTTTCTGAATGCGTGACAGAGGTTTCTCTTCAACTTCACCAAATTTAGTGAAGTCAACTTTTGGCCATGCCAAAACATCCATACCGCTGCCACCAGTGCGACCTGATTCAGCGCGGCTTACCGCATCTTTCACATAACTTTGGACATCTTCTTTAGTGATGCGACCTTTGCGACCAGTTGCTTTGATTTTCTCAAGGTTTAAACCAAATTCACGGGCCAGGCGACGAACGACTGGAGAAGCATGAACATAGGCTGTATTTTCGACAAAACCATCCGCTTTTGCAGGTGCGCTGGCGCTAGCTTTTGGTGCAGCAGCTTTTTCTTCAGCTTTTGGTGCACTCGCAGCAGGAGCGGCAGCAGGGGCTGCGCCTTCCACTTCAAAGACCATAATTAAAGAGCCAGTTGAGACTTTATCGCCTTCAGATATTTTAATTTCTTTCACTGTTCCGGCAAATGGCGCTGGAACTTCCATTGACGCTTTATCGCCTTCAACGGTAATCAGTGACTGTTCAGCTTCAACTTTATCACCCACTTTCACCATGACTTCAGTGACGTCTACTTCATCGCCGCCGATATCTGGAACGTGAACATCTTTTACCGCTGATGCAGCTGGTGCTGCCGCAGGGGCTGCTTCTGCAGCTGGAGCCGCTGGTGCTGCGCCTTCAGCTTCAAATACCATGATAAACGAGCCAGTTTTAACTTTATCGTTTAAAGCTACTTTAATTTCTTTCACAGTTCCGGCAAACGGCGCTGGAACTTCCATTGACGCTTTATCGCCTTCAACGGTGATTAGTGACTGTTCAGCTTCAACTTTGTCACCCACTTGAACCATGACTTCAGTGACTTCAACTTCATCATCGCCGATATCTGGAACGTTTACTTCTAATGTTGCAGTCGCAGCGGCTGGTGCCGCTGCAGGGGCAGCTTCTGCTGCAGGAGCTGCAGTTTCACCGGCCTCTTCTTCAAATATCATGATAAACGAGCCAGTTTTAACTTTATCGCCTTCAGATATTTTAATCTCTTTAACCACACCAGCGTGAGGCGCTGGAACTTCCATTGACGCTTTATCGCCTTCAACGGTGATCAGTGACTGCTCTGCTTCAATTTTGTCACCAACTTTAACCATGATTTCAGTGACTTCAACTTCATCATCGCCGATGTCAGGTACATTAATTTCAATTGCCATTATTTAAAACCTTCAATTAAGCGTGTAGAGGGTTAATCTTGTCTGCATCGATACCGTATTTAGTAATTGCCTGCGCAACCACGCTTTTATCGATTTGACCCTGTTCAGCCAGTTGATGCAGTGTTGCAACAACAACATAGCTTGCGTTCACTTCAAAATGACGACGTAAATTGTCACGGCTGTCACTGCGTCCAAAGCCATCAGTACCCAATACGCGGTATGGACCTGGAACATAATGACGAACCTGTTCGCCAAATGCTTTGACATAGTCAGTTGAAGCGATAGTTGGCAAGTTATCCAGAACAGAGCTGATGTATGCCTGACGAGGTTCGTCAGTTGGATGCAGCATGTTAAAGCGTTCTGCTTCTTGACCGTCACGAGCCAGTTCAGTAAATGAAGTTACGCTGAACACGTCACTTGCAATACCATATTCTTCGCTAAGAATTTTCGCAGCTTCACGCACCTGCAGCATGATGGTACCTGAACCTAACAGCTGGACTTTCGCTTTGTCACCGCTGTAATCTTCAAGTTTATAAATACCTTTACGGATACCTTCTTCAGCACCTTCAGGCATCGCTGGCTGATGATAGTTTTCATTCATCAGAGTCAGGTAATAGTAAACATTTTCCTGATCGCCATACATCCGGCGTAAACCATCCTGCATGATAACAGCGACTTCATACGCAAAACTTGGGTCATATGAAACACAGTTTGGAATGGTGCTAGAAAGAATGTGGCTATGACCATCTTCATGTTGCAAGCCTTCCCCGTTCAGGGTTGTACGACCGGCTGTACCGCCTAACAAGAAGCCGCGAGCCTGCTGATCGCCTGCCATCCACGCAAGGTCACCAACACGTTGGAAACCGAACATTGAATAGTAGATATAAAACGGAATCATTGGCAGGTCATTGCTTGAGTATGAAGTTGCCGCAGCAACCCAACTTGCCATAGCACCCGCTTCGTTGATCCCTTCTTGCAGAACCTGACCTTTCACATCTTCTTTATAGTATGCAACCTGTTCGCGGTCTTGCGGCGTATATTGCTGACCACCTGGGTTGTAGATACCAATCTGACGGAACAGACCTTCCATACCAAAGGTACGTGCTTCATCGGCAATAATTGGCACGATGTGCTCTTTAAGGCCTTTGTTTTTCAACAGAACGTTCAAAGCTCGAACGAAACCAATCGTTGTCGAGATATCTTTTTTCTGCTCTTGCAACAACGAGCTAAAGTCATCCAGAGCAGGAATTGGCAGCTCTTTGGTGAAATTGCGCAGGCGCTGCGGCGTATAACCGTGCAGTGCATCGCGCCGAGCGTGCAGATATTTATACTCAGCAGTGCCTTCTTCGATAGTCAGATAAGGCAGTTCTTTAACTTTCTCGTCATCGATATCAAGCCCTAAACGATCGCGCAGGTGCATAACCGAAGTCATGTTCATTTTTTTCACCTGGTGCGCAATGTTTTTACCTTCGGCCGCATCGCCCATACCATAACCTTTAATGGTTGATGCTAAGATAACGGTTGGCTGACCTTTGGTCGCTTTAGCATTGGCAAACGCTGCATAGACTTTACGAACATCATGACCACCACGATGCAGGTTATAAATCTGCTCATCAGAGAGATCTTTAACCAACGCAGCAGTTTCTGGATATTTACCGAAGAAATGCTCGCGCATATAAGCGCCGTCTTTTGAAGACAGAGTCTGGTAATCACCGTCGATGGTTTCGTTCATCAACTGAATCAGTTTGCCTGAAGTATCGCGAGAAAGCAGGTCATCCCATTCGCTACCCCAAAGCACTTTAACAACGTTCCAGCCAGAACCTTTAAACTGCCCTTCTAATTCTTGAACAATTTTGCTGTTACCAGAAACCGGTCCGTCCAAACGCTGCAAGTTACAGTTAATGACGAAGGTTAAGTTGTCGAGTTTTTCACGAGCAGCAAATGCAATTGCACCGCGTGATTCTGCCTCATCCATCTCACCATCACCTAAGAATGCATAGACATGCTGTTCAGAGCAGTCTTTCAATCCACGGTTGGTGATATATTTTAAGAAACGAGCCTGATAGATAGATGATAGTGGCGCAAGCCCCATAGAAACGGTTGGGAACTGCCAGAATTCAGGAAGCAATTTAGGATGAGGATAAGATGGCAGACCTTTACCTTCAACTTCCTGACGGAAGTGATCCAGCTGGTCAGCACTCAAACGACCTTCAACGAAAGCGCGAGAATAGATCCCAGGAGAGATGTGGCCCTGATAGTAAACCAGATCGCCACCATCTTTGTCGTTAGGAGCACGGAAGAAATGGTTAAAACAAGTTTCGTAAATCGCTGCAGCCGACTGGAATGAAGCCATGTGGCCACCCAGCTCTAAGTCTTTTTTCGACGCCCGCAAAACAATCATTACTGCGTTCCAGCGAATAATTGCCTGGATTTTACGTTCCAGTTCCAGATCGCCCGGATAGTCAGGCTGATCTTTTAAGGCAATCGAGTTGATGTAATCGGTTACGGCTGGACCACCAGCGGCCGAAACACCCTCAATACTGGCTTGATGCAATACCTGTTCAATTAGGTACTGGGCCCGCTCAATTCCTTCTTCACGAATGACTGATTCAATCGCGTCAATCCATTCATTGGTCTCAAGTGGATCCACATCATGTTGCAGAAGATCTGACATGGCATATTCCTCAATCGTTAAGCTATCTTAAAGATAGTTTTAAGTTATTCTAACTTCCGGTTTTTTATCCGGTACGAATTCAACTTTGTTCTGAACGCCGCAGAGATCGTTCAATCCGGCTGGATTCGCGTCCGATATCTAACAGCGTTTCTTCAATAAAGGCGAGGTGTTGATACGAGGCATCACGCGCCTGCGCCGGCTGTCTTTGTACAATTGCATTAAGTAACAATTGTCGATGCTGAGTAATCTTTGCAGCGACAGTTGTACGGGTGTACAAAATTTTGAAATTGTGCAGGATGTTTTGCAAAAGTAGGGGCCGCAAGCCACGAATTAAGTGCAAAAACACCATATTGTGCGAAGCGTTGGCTATCGCTTCGTAAAAATCCATTACCGCTTCTGATTCAGCCTCGACATCACCTTGGCTTTGAGCCATGGCAATATGAGCGTGACAATTATTAATCTGTTCGAAATCAGCCTCTGTCCCGCGCAAAGCCGCGTAATACGCAGCAATACCTTCGAAAGCATGTCGGAACTCAAGTAAGTCTAATTGGCCTTCGCGATGGTCAGAAAGCAATTTAAAAAGCGGATCGGTTAATCCTTCGCGCAAATCTTGCTGCACGTAGGTGCCTCCCCCTTGTTTTCGAATAACAAGGCCTTTGGCTTCCAATTTTTGAATGGCTTCACGCAAAGAAGGCCTTGAGACATCAAATTGTCGAGCCAGTTCTCGTTCAGCGGGTAACCGTTGACCAGGTCGAAAGCTTCCTTCCAGAATCATAGTTTCCAGACTCTGGACAATCAGATCAGATAATTTTGGATGTTTGACCTTTGGATAAGTCACTGGCAAATCTCTATTGGTAATACCAATTTACAGCGGGCACGTTAACAAAACGTGCTGGTGAAGTCCAGTGGTTTTGACCTTGATCAAACTATGGATAATGCATTAAAAAATAAAGAAATGTTGAAAAATAAAACCGAAAAAGTTTTTAGTTAATAAGGAGAAAACATTGTTTTTTCAATGAAATAAAACATCAATTTAACATTGAAACAATAAACAAAGTGCAATCACAATAACACTGTAAATGAGGTTTTTGAGAGGTATAAAAAATGCTAAATTTTTGTGAAGCATCTCACATCAGCTTGTAACCTATCGTAGCTGAAGGCAAAAGACACTTCACACAGTTAACTAAATTAACCAACCATAAATGGTAAATAACGCAACGACCGCTAAAGTGACCAACATACTGCTTTTTAATAATTGCATCATGGCCATCGCATGTTCGGTATTGGTTTTAGTTTGCGTTTGAGCACGAATGCATTCACGAGCAATTTGAGCAAGCCAATAACCATGATTGCGCTTAGAAGAGCTTAAGCTAGCCAACCAGATTTTAAACCCAGCTGCACTACTATAAGTTAATACATAACTTAACGCACATAACCGACTAGGAACCCAGTCGATAACAAACATAAACCGACTTACAACGCTATGAGTACAGCCTTGCTCTGGATGATCAATCGACCATTGCTCAAGCGCACGTAACAATCCATACCCCACCGCCAGCGCTGGCCCACCTATGGCAAACCAGAAGACAATGGCAAAATAGTAGCGAAAGTTAATCCAACACATAAATAAGCCAGTTTGAGACTGTGAGTCGATAGGATGATTGAGGCAACCGGGGAAGAATCGCGCTAAAGTTTCATTAAAATGCTGGCTTGCTAATTGCGGAGCCATACAACCTTGGCGCAAATAATCACGAAAAGCGCGTTGCAGTTGAGGGCATCCTAACACTAACAGAGGCAAGACAATCCACCAAATTAATGAGAGCAACCCAAACAACCAGCCTTGAATAAACCACTGCACCGCAACCAGGATGATCGTTGGCAGAGCAAAACCGAATAACAACCAACTCCAATTATGACGGCACGGTAACCAGTGATACCAGTGTTCACATAATTCATGAAACACCCAGCGTGACTGACTGTGC
This sequence comes from Celerinatantimonas sediminis, assembly GCF_046054195.1. NCBI lineage: Bacteria > Pseudomonadati > Pseudomonadota > Gammaproteobacteria > Celerinatantimonadaceae > Celerinatantimonas > Celerinatantimonas sediminis. The sequence goes on along the minus strand of NZ_JBEQCS010000010.1, from coordinate 29,490 downwards.
CGAGTTCGCTCCAGCAACAGAGCAATAATCAAAGCAATCAGGGACATCCCTCATTCTCCTTATGATTTTAAACTTCAGTTGGTGGTTGCTGTATCAAAGCCAGATATTGCGACCAGTTAAAACCGCTGCCTGGATCGGTTTTTCGACCAGCGGCTATCGTGCTATGACCGACAATACGATCAAGGCTAATGCGCGGGTAAGTCTGCATAATCACGGTGGTTAATGCAACCAAAGCACGATATTGGGCCGGACAAAAATCACTATCATCGGTTCCTTCCAGTTCAATACCTATCGCAAAATCATTACAGTTATTACGGCCATTATATTGCGAAACACCAGCATGCCAGGCTCTTTTATTAAGCGGGACAAACTGTTCAATTTGCCCTTTACGGTCAATCACAATATGCGCAGAAACCTTAAGATCGCTTACATCATCAAGTTCTGGATGAATGCCACTGGGAACACCGCTGGTAAATAGTTTTCGTATCATGCCATTGCGATAATGCCCTCTTGGCAAACTGATACAATGAATGACCAAAAGTGAAATATCATCGGGCTCTGGACGCTCATTATAAAAAGGGCTTGGGGTATGACGAACACCGCTCAGCCAATGCTCAGCATTTTTTTGATTTACCAGATATTTAGTCGTTTGCATAAACTACCTTCTGTTATCCCACTATATTCAGTCATTATCCTTTAATTACCTAATCATCAATAAATACTTGCTGGCATATTGAATCGTGACTTAGACAAGTGCATTATTAATATAAATATCAATAAATGATTTTTTAACGATGCCTCGCCCTCACACAAAAACTAAACAGAGTGGTTTTACACTCATTGAGTTGATGATAACGCTTGCCATCATTGCAGTATTAGCCACGATGGCCATGCCGGTTTACCAAAACTATATGAATCAGGCCCGTTTTAGCTCGGTGATTAACGCCACCGAACCGGTTAAAACAGCACTTGAAATTTGTATGCAAAGCCATAGTGTCGATGAGCTAGAAGATAGCAGCGATGACAATCCCTGTATGACAGCAACTGATAGCTACAACGTCAGCGAAAACACTGATGAAAACTCCCAGCTTAATTCCTTAACGATTAGCCACGACACTAACGCCTATACGGTGACTGCTGATGCCAAAGATCTCACCACTGACGACAATCAGCCAGTGAACTATATCTTAACTGGCACTTTTGATGAAGATACCGGCATTGTCAGTTGGCAGCGCACGGGTACCTGTGTAGAACTTGGATGGTGCTAATGGCAGAGCCACTTTGCGATGAGGTTTGTTGCAGTGATTCAGCGAAAAATTTGCTTGCTCGGCTAAAAACTCATTATCCCAATCGACGCCAACGTTGGCTTCTCACTTTAGTTAAGCAGCACTGTGTCGAAGAACAACAGCTCTATCAGGCCGCATGTCAGCGCAGCCTCTTAGCCGCTTGCGATTTACCTCATCAAATCACCACTTTGCCAGGGCAATTAAAGCTACATCATCTGCTTGATTTTCAGGTTATTCTCACCAGCCACTATGCTGGCGTATTGCAGGTGGGATTAATTGATTGTGAGGATCAATTGCTCATTGATGAATTAGCAGCCTTAACGCAGCAAGAAATCGAACCGCTAGTCGTCCATCCCAGCTGGCTTGAGACACAGCTTGCGCAGTTAAGTGAGACTGTTGTTTCTTCCAAAGCAGCGCCATCTGCGCCTGAAAGTCCTGATAACAATATTGCTATTGAGCTTTCTCAGTTAATTTACCAGGCCAGTGTCAGTGGTATCTCAGACCTACATTTTGAACCAAGCCACCAAGGTTATCGCGTTCGAGCACGAATTGATGGCCTACTGCAGCATTATTATCGATTTGCCCCCGAGCAAGGTCCTCGCATTGTTAGTTGGCTTAAAATGAATGCCAATCTTGATATTGCTCAGAAAATGCATCCTCAGGATGGGCGTCTTAACCTTCCCCAAGACCAAGAACAGCCTTTGGATATTCGCGTAAGCACCTTACCAACCATTCATGGTGAAAAAGTTGTTCTGCGTTTGTTAGGCAGCGATCAGCAGCATCTATCATTATCTCAGCTGGGTATGGATGAAGCGCAGCTAAACTGCGTGTATCATCACCTAAACCAGCCCAGCGGATTAATTATCGTCACCGGACCCACTGGTTCAGGCAAAACCCGCACTTTATACGCCGCGTTATCTCATCTGAATCATCCAAGTGTCAATATTGCCAGTGTCGAAGACCCGGTTGAGATAGAGCTATCCGGAGTCAATCAAGTCGCGATAAATCCTGCCGCACAACTGACATTTCAAAGCGTGTTACGCGCTTTACTTCGCCAAGATCCAGATATTCTAATGGTCGGCGAAATTCGTGATCAACAAACGCTTGAAATGGCGTGGCATGCAGCCCAAACAGGCCACCGAGTATTATCAACTCTGCATACCAACAGCGCATTAGAATCCATCGAGCGATTGCACCAATTAGGGCTGAGTTACCATCAAATTAGCGAATCATTGCAACTGATTATCGCGCAGCGATTACTGCGTAAACTCTGCCCTAAATGTCGAATTAAAACCAGTGATGGCCATTATCAACCGCAGGGCTGTCGAGATTGTCATGATGGCTATCATGGGCGCATTGGTGTTTTTGAACTGCTCTCATTTAATTCAGCCATCCGTCACGCCATTAATAACCAGCTGCCATTAGATGAGTTAGAGCAAGTTGCTCACCAACAAGGGATGCGCACGTTGCATCAACAATCCTATGAATATATTCATCAAGGGATCACTACAAAAGCAGAAGTTTTACGGGTTTTAGGCCATGCTGGCGAATAATCTCGACTGTTTTTACTGGCAGGGGATCAATCAAAACGGGCAAGCCTGTCGCGGCATGCATATTGCCAACTCGCAATATGCATTAATTGAACAGCTTGAGCAGCGTCAAATCAGCTTGCTCAAAATGCGCAAGTTACCTCGTATATTCGCTCAAGCTTATGCGCGCAAGCTCTCATTAAACAAGCGCCATCAGATCATTGAGCAGTTAGCTAATTCACTAAGCGCTGGATTATCCGTTAAACAGACTCTTACATTAATGCTCAATAGCGCCAGCAACCCACACCTTACGGCAGTTTTAAGCTTCTTACATCACACAATGTCTCAAGGGGCATCGCTTTCTGAGTCATTAGCACAAAGCGGGCATTTTACTCACCTTGAGCAGCAGCTTCTTTATACCGCCGAGCAATCTGGCCAGCTGCCACAAACTTGCAGCTATTTGGCACAGTATCTGACTCGCCAAGTCCAATTACGCAGACGACTGATTAAAGCCCTGAGTTATCCGCTCGTTGTTACCCTTATGGCCATCGGTATGTTTAGTTTTCTATTGGAATTTATTGTTCCGCAATTCACACAATTATTTATAAGCTTACACACACCACTGCCTATTTATACGCAATGGATTATTAAACTCGCAGCATTGAGCCATTATTCATTAGAAATACTGATTTCACTCGCGCTACTAATTGGCGTGTTACGCTATCAGTATCATCGCCACAGCCTTTTTAAACTGCGCTTTGACAAGTCACTATTGCGAGTACCTGTGCTTGGAGCGATTATTCAACTGAAGGAGCAGGTCAAATTAACCACGCTTATCGCGGCAACCTATCAAAGTGGTATGCCTATTAAACAATCCTTTGAATGTGCAAAAGATATTTGTGCCAACCAAGCGTTTGCCAAGCGCATTAAGGGATGTGTGAATGCACTTGAGCATGGGCAAAGCCTCTATCAGGCAGTTGTCACTGCTGAGCTTTTTAATCTCGAACAGCAGCAGTTATTAAAGATCGCTCAAGAAAGTGGTACTTTGGCGACAATTCTCGTTAAAATAGCTAAACAGGATGATGAACGACTGGATGTCGTCATGCATATTGCCGTTGATCTGATTGAACCATTGGTCATGGCTTTGGTAGGGCTTTTAATCGGCGGCGTAATCATCGCAATGTATCTGCCTATTTTTGAAATTGGCAACGTCATTCATTAAAGTGCACCACTTTATAATCTAACTTTTTGACTGAGCAAACATGGCCTATTTGCACACAATCTGGCAACAACTCCCGGTCTTTTTCTGGATATTATGCATTGCTGTTGCTTTAGTAATCGGTTCGTTCATGAACGTGCTTATTTATCGGCTGCCATTAATGCTCAAACGTCAGTGGAAAGATGAATGTGACACATTTTTATCTGAGCTTAAAGATGACTCAGAGCTTCCACAGGGACGCTTTAATCTAGCTTATCCTCGTTCTCAGTGCCCACATTGCCATCATGACATTGCTTTTTGGTGGAACATTCCGGTTCTGAGTTTTATCCTGCTGCGCGGCCGCTGCCATTACTGTCATGGGCCTATCAGTTGGCGTTATCCTCTGGTGGAAATACTCTGTGCAGCGATTGTAGCATTGCTCTTTTGGCAATTTTCACTGTCATTACAATGGCTCTGGGCATGCGTATTTGCCTTAACGCTCATAGCCGCTGCATGCATCGACTTAAAAACTCTCCTGCTACCTGACCAGCTCACTTTGCCATTGTTATGGCTTGGCTTATTGGTTAATACTCATCAGATATTCGTATCAACTCATCAAGCCTTGTGGGGAGCCGCTTTGGGCTATGGATTTCTCTGGGCATTGTACTGGGTTTTTAAATTACTGACCGCTAAAGAGGGAATGGGATATGGTGATTTCAAGCTTCTTGGGGCTATCGGAGCTTGGCTAGGATGGAGTTCTTTACCAGTTATTTTATTGCTAAGCTCTGCAACTGGCGCTTTGATTGGCATCGCCGTGCTGATAAAACATCGCCAGAAGCGACAGTTACAATTGCCATTTGGCCCGTTTTTAGCAATGGGCGCTTTGGTTTATCTTATATTTGGCGAACAAATTAATCATCTATATTGGGTTATTCTGTAGGGAGTATAACGTGATCGTGGCATTGACCGGCGGCATCGCCAGTGGCAAAACAACCGTCGCCAATTGGATTGCACAACAAGGGATTGATTGTATTGATGCAGATGTGATTGCCCGGCAGATTGTAGAACCGGGGCAAGAAGCTCTAAGTGTCATTTCCAACCATTTTGGAGAACAAATACTTACCGATGAAGGCCAGTTAAACCGGCGAAAACTCAGAGAGCATATATTTAATCATCCAGATGAACGTCGCTGGTTAGAAAACTGTCTGCATCCGCGCATCAAAGCACAGATTAAGGCGCAACTGAGCTTGTCAACAACGCCTTATACGTTACTGATTGTGCCATTGCTCATTGAAAGCGGATTAGAGAAACTTGCTGATCGCGTCTTAGTGGTCGATATCGACCCGCAAGAGCAGTTAAAACGGATTTGTCAGCGCGATGAAGTTTCCCTCTCGCAAGCAAAACAGATTGTCGCAACGCAAAGCGCAAGACAAGAGCGATTAAACATAGCAGACGATGTTATCTGTAACGATGGTTCAATTGATGAGCTTAAGCAAAAAACCATTAGTTTGCATCGGCAATATCTGCAATTGGCCCAAGCAAAACTCGCTTAATCAACACCTAAATTTGGGCCAAAGCCACCGTTAAGTCGCTAAAACCCTGTCAATTCACATTTCTTTGATTAAATAGATTTAGAATCTTTGTATAAAGATTCATAGTTGATGTGTATCAATAGGCAATGACAGCGCATAATGCAATCGATACACTACACTTAATATCTATAAGTCATCAAAGGTTAGAGTTTTTAATTGTGACTAGTGAATTAGTTTTTGAACATCCACTGAATGAAAAAATTCGCACTTATCTGCGGGTGGAAACACTATTTAATCAGCTTGAGCAGATCAAAACGACCTTAAGTGAAGGCGACAGTAGTGTTCAAAATTTTTTCCGCACACTGTTTGATTTAAATGATGTGTTAGATCGCTGTGAATGGCGCAGCGACTTGCTTAAAGATCTGGATAAACAGCGCCAGCTATTTCGTCAATGGGCCAATGCACCACAAATCGATATCGGTAAGGTCGATGAGTTAGTCTCAAAAACCGAAGATTATTTTCGCACCATCAACCAGCATCCCAAACTGGCTAATTTTATAAAAGAGGACCGATTGTTGAGCCTCATCCGGCAGCGCTTAACGCTACCAGGTGGGACATGCAGTTTCGATCTCCCCCAACTGTATTTTTGGCAACATCAAAGCCTTGAGCAACGCATTAGTGATATTGAAAAGTGGGTTCATCCATTTGCCATCATCGCTGAAGTCATGGGCTTTTTACTCAGTATGCTCAGAGAACAAAGTGTCGAAGAACAGGTTACTGCTCAAGGCGGTTTTTATCAGGGACAGCGCGAAGGTTGCGTTATGCTTCGAATCGCCATCAATGGTGAACTCAGAGGCTTTCCGACTATCAGCGGTCATAAAAATCGTTTCGCGATTAAGTTTATGTCGCTTGAAGGAGCCATCACCGATGACTTAAACTTTACGCTAACCTGTTGCAGGAGTTTTCAATGAGTAAAGTAACTTTGGTGAATTGTCCTATTTGCCATAAACAATGTGAGTATTCACAAGATAATCCATGGCGACCTTTTTGTAGCGAGCGTTGCAAATTAATCGACTTGGGAGAATGGGCTAACGAAGAAAAGGCCATCCCCGGACAATCGATAGCCGAGGATGAAGATAAGCCTGATAGTTGGAATTTTTAATTTTTCGACAGTAACTCATCTAGAATTGGCTGGTTAGCCTCAGGAAACGGGTAATCAGCTAATTGTTCTTTTGCCACCCATTTTAGCGGTTGCCCTTCTTTACCTTGTTCTGTGCCTGAAAAATCATTAACCCAGTAGATATTTAAGTTAACCGCTTTATCAGGATACTGATGGTGGATCTGCTGGCGCTTTTGACAAGCTTCTGGATTAATTTCAATTCCAAGCTCCTCATTAAGCTCTCTGGCTAAAGCCTCAACCTCACCTTCACCAGACTCTACCTTTCCACCAGGAAACTCCCACAAGCCTCCCTGATGCTGTTTAGCACTGCGTTTGGCGATAAGGATTTCGTCATTTCGGATAATTACACCGACCACCACATTGACTTCTTTGCTCACTTCATTGCTCCTGTATCGTCGATAAAAAAGCCCGGGATAAACCGGGCTTTTGCAACATTTAATTTAACCGCCCATGGCAGTGTTTATATTTTTTACCACTACCACAAGGGCAAGGGTCATTGCGCCCAATTTTTTTGCCTTCGCGAATATACTGCTGCACTTTACGCGTGCCTTCGTCATCATCGCCGCCAGTGCTATCGTAATCACCCGAACCTTGATGTTTGGCATTTTCGCTCAGTTGCTGAGCCTGTTCACGGCGCAAACGCTCCATCTCTTCGACTTCTTCAGGCGCTTGCACTTCAACCCGGCTGAGCACACTAATCACATCGTATTTAAGTGAATCCAGCATCTGAGTAAACAGTTCAAATGACTCGCGTTTGTACTCTTGTTTTGGATCGCGTTGGGCATAGCCACGTAAGTGGATCCCTTGGCGCAGATAATCCATCGCCGCCAGATGTTCTTTCCATAATTGGTCAAGAGTTTGCAACATCACTGATTTTTCAAACTGCCGCATGACCTCTTCACCCACCAGTTCAACTTTCGTCTGATAGGCTTTTGTGGCTTCTTCGATAATGCGATCGCGCAATGTTTCTTCATAAAGTTTATCGTCTTCATCCAGCCAGTGCTGAATCGGCAACTCTAAACCGAAATCATTTTTCAGGTGCTCTTCAAGCCCTTTAATATCCCACATCTCTTCAAGCGATTGCGGTTGAATAAAGTTATCGATAGCTTGATTAAAGACATCTTCGCGAATCACATGAATGGTTTCAGAAATATCATCCGCATCCATGAGCTCGTTACGTTGTTCATAAACCACTTTACGCTGGTCATTGGCAACATCATCAAATTCGAGCAAAGATTTACGAATATCAAAGTTACGCCCTTCAACTTTACGCTGAGCATTTTCAATGGCGCGAGAAACCCAAGGATGCTCGATGGCTTCGCCGTGTTTCATCCCCAGTTTTTTCATCATGCCGCTGACTTTGTCAGAGGCAAATATACGCATTAAGGGGTCTTCCATCGACAAATAGAAGCGGCTTGAACCTGGGTCGCCTTGTCGACCAGCACGACCACGCAACTGGTTATCAATACGACGAGATTCATGGCGCTCTGTACCGATAATATGCAAACCACCCGCGGCAATAACCTGTTCATGCACTTTTTGCCACTGAGCTTTAATTTGCTCGCTTTGTTCCTCGCTAGGCTCGTCTAAAGCTTCAGCTTTTGACTTCCAATTCCCACCTAAGATGATATCGGTCCCACGACCTGCCATGTTGGTGGCAATAGTCACAGCGCCAGGAACACCCGCTTCAGCGATAATATCCGCTTCTCGTTCATGGTGTTTAGCGTTTAGCACTTCATGTTTAATCTTGTTCTTTTTCAGAAGATTCGAGAGATATTCTGAGTTTTCAATGGATGCCGTACCAACCAGTACTGGCTGACCTCGTTCCATACACCCTTTAATATCTTCGATAATCGCTTCGTATTTTTCTTCTGCGGTTAAAAAGACCAAATCGCCCATGTCCTTACGGACCATCGGTTTGTTGGTTGGAATAACAACCGTATCTAGACCATAAATCTGCTGGAACTCAAAGGCTTCAGTATCAGCCGTACCAGTCATACCGGCGAGTTTGTCGTAAAGACGGAAATAGTTCTGGAAGGTAATGGAAGCTAATGTTTGGTTTTCACTTTGAATTGGCACACCTTCTTTGGCTTCAACAGCTTGGTGTAGGCCTTCAGACCAACGACGCCCTTCCATTGTACGCCCGGTGTGCTCATCAACGATAACCACTTCTTGTTTTTCATTGATGATATAATCCACGTCCCGCTCAAACAACGTGTGAGCACGCAGTGCGGCATTTACGTGGTGCAGAAGCGAAATACTAGAGGCCGAATAAAGCGATTGTTCTTCGGCGAGTATACCTTTCTCATGCAATAGCTGCTCAACAAATTCTTGACCTCGTTCGGTCAGATAAACCTGTTTAGCTTTCTCATCAACGGTAAAATGCCCGTCTCCGGTATAATCTTCACTATCTTCTTTATCTTGTTTTTGAAGCGCAGGAATAACCTGATTAACTTTGATATAAAGTTCAGAGCTATCTTCAGCAGCCCCAGAGATAATCAGTGGTGTACGAGCTTCATCGATTAAGATGGAGTCCACTTCATCGATTAATGCATAGTACAGTGGGCGTTGCACGCGTTGTTCTGGTGCATAGGCCATGTTGTCACGTAGATAATCGAAACCAAATTCGTTGTTGGTCCCGTAGGTAATATCAGCTTTATAGGCAGCGATTTTTTCTTCAGGAGCCATTCCAGCGACATTCACTGAAACACTCATACCCAGAAAATCAAACAATGGCCGGTTAGAGTCAGCATCACGGGTGGCCAAATAATCGTTCACCGTGATAACGTGAACGCCTTTGCCAGTTAACGCATTTAGATAAGCAGGTAAAGTCGCTGTGAGAGTTTTACCTTCACCGGTGCGCATTTCAGCGATTTTATTATCGTTAAGCACCATGCCGCCAATCAACTGGACGTCAAAGTGACGCATTCCAAAAATTCGTTTTGAAGCTTCACGAACAGTTGCAAAAGCTTCAGGAAGTAACGCATCAAGTGCTTCTCCCTCATCTAATCGAGAACGAAACTCTGCTGTTTTCGCCTGCAGTTGTTCATTGCTGAGCGCTTCAAAATCAGGTTCCATTTCATTGATTTGTCGGACAATCTTGCGTAACTGCTTGACCGTACGCTGGTTTCGGCTACCAATAATTTTGGTAAGAATTTTACTTATCATGCGTATTATCTTTTAAGAGTCATTCAAATTATGATGACACAAGCTAAGAGCATCTAAGCTTGTGAAAATCGCTTCCAAATCGGACAAGTGTCATATTTTATGGGCAAACGAGCCATAATGATTCTAAACATGGCAAATTACCATACCATTAACGGATGCAATCTCAAGTTCATCCTTGTCCGTACAAAACAAACGCCTACACTGAATCACTGTGCAATCAAGAGAAAACATGAAGGTTTTAAAGGCATGCTCTCAGGAGACTTACGTCTTAAACCATCGGCTATATTGATAGATGGAGGCGTTATGTTAAAAATTCAACTCAAATGAATTGAGTTTATCCTATCATTTCATTTACGATGAGCCGAGATTATTGACTCAACTTTTATTTTTGGCAAAAATTTGCGTTTTAACCCGCTTAATAAGGAGTGATCATGGCCAAACGAGTGCACCAGCCTATTGATATTGATCACTTGTTTTCTCGCGGTCCGTTGGCTCAAATCAGGCAAAATAGTGAACAACGAGAAAAGCTAACTAAAAGCACGCAACATATTTTACACCAATATCATCTGGATAACTGTCAGCTCACCCATTTAGAGAACTCTAAAGCGGTTATCAGTGCACCCAATGCAGCCTGGATGACGCGTTTAAGACAACTTAAAAGTCAACTGCTTAGCGAGCTTCGAAAAGCACATCCAAGCCTTATCTCACTGGAGATAAAGGTCAATCCAAATTTGGCTAGCATTAAACCAGAAGCGGCTGTAAAAATCACTAAATCACGACAAATTAGCCCGCAAAGTGCGCAAAATATTCGCGACTCAGCCAAACATCTGCCTGATGAATTAAAAGAAAGACTGGAAAGGATAGCGGCGCTTTGCGGAGAGAAAAAATAACGCGCCGCTATACAAGATTGCTTAGAATGCCTGCAGAGGCTGACTGTAAGTGAGCGGTACTTCAGCAGCTTCATCATCAAAGGTCACAATTTCAAAAGCTTGTGGTGTTGATAACAATTTACGAGCCAACATATTGTTCAATGCATGGCCTGATTTGTAAGCACACAAATGCCCCAAAATTGAATGTCCGGTTAAGCAAAGGTCGCCAATCGCGTCCAGAACTTTATGACGAACAAATTCATCTTCGTAACGAAGACCTTCATCGTTGATGATCCGATATTCATCCAAAACAATTGCGTTTTCTAAGCTCCCACCGAGTGCCAAATTATGCGCTTGCATAAACTCAACATCTCGCAAGAAGCAGAATGTTCTGGCTCGACTCAGCTCTTTGACGAATTTAACACTGTCAAAATCCATTGAGATACTTTGATTGCGCCCAGAAATCGCTGGATGTTCAAAATCGATGGCAAAATCGATTTTAAAGCCGGCAGGATTTGGCCGCAATTCTGCCCATTTTCCTTCTTCTGCCTCTACCCGCACAGTTTCTTTAATGCGGATAAATTTTTTCAATGCATTCTGCTGTTCAATGCCAGCTGACTGCAATAAGAAGACAAACGGACTAGAACTACCATCCATAATTGGAATTTCCGGTGCATCAACTTCGACCACTAAGTTATCGAGTCCTAAAGCAGCAACAGCAGATAACAAGTGTTCAATGGTCGCGATACGATTTCCTCGTTCATCAACCAAGCCAGTACAAAGCATTGTATCCTGGACCAAGTCGGCGCTTGCCGGAATAGACACTACAGGGTCCAAATCAACCCGTCGGAATACAATCCCGGTATTGACAGGTGCCGGATTGAGCGCAATGGTCACTTTGTTACCTGAATGCAAACCAATACCAGTCGCATGCACAGGTTTCGCAAGTGTTCGCTGTTTAATCATGGGCACAAAAACCTCTCGTCAAATCCGGCCATCGTCAAAAATTAGTCGGATATTCTATCATAAGTAAAGACAATTCTACAGCTCGATTCACGTCTTAATCTGCTTGACGGCGCAAAAATGCTGGAATATCTAAATATTCTAGATCATTTTTTTGCTCAGCAGGAGCTGGAGCATGTCCACCTACCGCAGCTTTACTTTCTGGTGCTGGCGGTGCAGATTGCTGCATGTTTGATGCCACTTGTTGTGGCTGTGGTTTGGCAACTTCTTTACTGACCGGATTATTCACCAAAGTGATATCTGGACGGCGTTCAGAGCCAATCCCTGTTGCAACAACCGTCACGCGCAACTCTTCGCTCATGTCAGGGTCAATCACTGCACCAACCACCACTGTTGCATTTTCTGATGCAAACGCTTTAACCGCGTTACCCACTGTTTCAAACTCTTCGATACTCATATCAAAGCCAGCCGTAATGTTGACCAGAATACCGCGAGCACCCGCTAAATCGACATCTTCCAGTAGTGGGCTAGAAATTGCAGTTTCAGCAGCTTCCTCTGCGCGGTCATCACCTTTGGCAACACCAGTTCCCATCATCGCAGTGCCCATCTCGCGCATTACTGTGCGAACGTCAGCAAAGTCGACGTTAATCAAGCCTGGACGAGTAATCAGCTCAGCAATCCCCTGAACAGATCCCAACAGCACATTGTTCGCTGCTTTAAAAGCATCAAGCAGTGAAACACCACGGCCCAATACTTTAAGTAACTTATCGTTCGGAATTGTAATTAATGAATCCACCGATTGAGATAACTCATCAATCCCGCTTTGTGCATAAGCACTACGTTTTTTGCCTTCAAAGGCAAACGGACGAGTCACGACGGCAACCGTTAAAATTCCTAACTCTTTAGCTACTTCAGCAACAACGGGAGCAGCTCCGGTACCAGTGCCACCGCCCATTCCTGCTGCGATAAATACCATATCGGCACCTTCGAGCAAATCTTGAATTTGTTCTCTGTCTTCAGTTGCCGCATTTCGTCCAACTTCTGGATTTGCGCCTGCGCCAAGGCCTTTGGTAATACTGCCGCCAATCTGCAGGGTTTTATCTGCAGTGGAATTACGCAATGCCTGAGCATCAGTATTTATTGCAATAAATTCAACACCTTCAATAGACTGTTGAACCATATGCTCGACGGCATTGCCGCCACCGCCACCGACACCAACCACTTTAATAACGGCTTCGTCGGTATGACTATCCATAATCTCAAACATAATTCTCTCTCCGCATGATTCGTCGGCCTTTAGACCAACGGATTAAAACTCACCTTGAAACCAGCTCTTCACTCGTTTCAAAAGATTACTTACAGAACCGGGCGCTTTATCATCGGTAAAGCGCTCGTAGCGGTTTTCCCTTCCGTAATGCAACAAGCCAACAGCCGTTGCATATGTTGATGACTGAACATATTCGGTCAGACCGGCGACCCGCTCAGGTTTACCGACCCGGACCTGACACTGCAGAATTTGCTCAGCACACTCAACAATTCCTTCCATCTGGGCTGCCCCACCGGTGAGTACCACTCCGGCACCCAACTGATGTTTCACCCCTTGTTTTTTCAATTTATCGCGCAGTTCATCTAACTCAGCTTTGACCATTGAGAGCAACTCGCTATAACGTGGCTCAATGACTTCTGCTAATGTTTGACGCTGCAAACTGCGTGCAGGACGACCACCGACACTTGGAACTTCAATCGTGTCATCCCGACTCACTAGTTGACCTAACGCACAGCCATATTGAACCTTAACGTTTTCAGCATCTCCCAGTGGCGTGCCAAACGCATAGGCAATATCACTGGTGACTGCATTACCTGCATATGGGATAACCGTAGTATGTCGCAGTGCGCCGCCAGTATACGCGGCTAAATCCATGGTTCCGGCACCGATATCAACCAGGCAAACCCCCAACTCTTTTTCGTCATCGGTTAAAACTGCATAGCTTGATGCCAACGCTGAAAAAATAAGCTGATCAACTTTAAGCCCACAGCGTTCAACACACTTGACGATATTACGTGCCATGTCGTTGTGGCAGGTGATTAAATGGACTTTTGCTTCCATTCGCACGCCGGATAATCCAATCGGATTTTTAATCCCTTCTTGATAATCAATCGCAAATTCTTGAGGCAACACATGCAGCACGCGGTGTTCATCTTTTAAGCGCACCGATTTTGCTGTATGGATGGCATTATCAACGTCTTCTTGAGTCACTTCATCTTCGTTGATAGGCACCATGCCCTTTTCGTTCATGCAGCTAATATGCTTGCCAGAAATCCCCAGATAAACAGAACTAATCTGGCAATCGGCCATCAGCTCAGCTTCGTGCACTGCTCTTTGCACTGATTTCACGACAGCTTCAAGATCGTTAACGCCTCCTTTATCCATCCCTTTGGATGAATGAGAACCGACACCAATAATATTTAATTGGTTATCCGGGAGTACTTCACCGATCAGCACCGCTACTTTTGAGCTGCCAATATCTAATCCCACAATTAGATTTTTATCTGTCGCCTTGGTCATTCGCCGTCGAATCCTGTTGCTGTTTCCAACCTACTGCCAGACCGTTGTTATAACGTAAATCTGCATAAGCCATTTTTTCCGGATGCAGTTGGTCGTATAAACTGATAAACCGCTGCAACCGTTTAATCCGGTCACTCTGTCCAAGCCGTAACTGGATACCATTTGTCAATGTCAGAGACCATGAACGCCTTGCGTTTAAAGTCACTGACTGAATTGATAACTGCTTAGCAGCTACCAATTTCTGCATATTTTGCCAAGCGCTGAGTATTTCGCTGGCAAAATCATCAGGGCCATTTAAATGAACCAGATCTTTGTGAACATCACTCACTGGTGCATTAAATATCTCGCCTTGCGGATTGAGCAGCGCTTTATTATTCCAAAACGCTTCGACCTGCTGCTCCTGCAAGTGAACTCTGAGCTTGTTAGGCCACTGCTTACGAACACTCACTTGCTGTACCCAAGGCAAAGCTTCCAGAGCCTTTTGCACCTTATTCACATCTAAGGTAAAAAAGTTGCCAGCCTGAGGCACCTGTTTCAAGGCCCTTTGTAAATCTGCATCACTCACATAATGACGATCACCTGAAATCAAAATTGAGGTCATCGGCATCAGTTTTGAGTTACTCAACTGGTGATAGATATCCACTGCGCCACTGACGCAGAAAATAACGACCGCCAGAAAAAATAGCACCCCGGCAAAATACGGTTTATCAATCCGCCCACTCACAGCACTCGAAAAGCGCAGTAATCTGGGAATTGTCTGTAGTGCTACGCGCACTTATCATTCCTACATTTAAAACTGGTCATTATAGCGCCAGCTTCATTGCCTTTAAATGCTAGATTCAAAGCCTTAGCAACAAAATTTATCGATATCTTGCAATAATAGGTCTTTTCTCTAGCAACCATCAGATAACTCTTTCATTTTTTCAATATTTAATTCAAGTTCACCCAAACGGCGCGCCAACGCGCCAATGTTGCCAGCACCTTGAGTTATCACCAGATCCTGATCGCGAACAACTTCGGCTAAACGCGCGGGTAGCTCCTGTGGAGTTCGCACATAGATCGGTTCTAAGCCACGCTGACGCAAAGAGCGGCATAATGCGCGACTATCAACGCCTGGGATCGGATCCTCGCCAGCACTATAAACTTCCAGTAGCAATAACTGGTCAACTTGACTAAGCACATCTAAAAAGTCTTCATATAAGTCGCGAGTTCGCGTATAGCGATGCGGCTGATAAGCCATCACCAAGCGCCGTTCTGGCCAAGCCTGACGAGCCGCTGCAATCGTTGCCGCTACTTCAGTTGGATGATGCCCATAGTCATCGAGTAAAATTGCTTTGCCACGACCGGTTTCAAATTCACCATATTGCTGAAAACGCCGTCCAATCCCCTGAAAATTATTTAACGCTTCGACGATATACTCATCACTGATGCCATCTTCACTGGCGATTGCAATGGCTGCCGCGGCATTAAGCGCGTTATGTCGCCCAGGCATGGCCAGCTCAATAGCCAAAGGTGGTAAATCATGACGAGTGACATTAAATCGGCAGCGATCTCTAAGCTGGGTAAAATCGCTGATACGAACATCAACGCCTTCGGAAAAACCATAGGTGATCACTTGACGCCCGATTTGTGCAATTAATGAGCTCACCACGGGATCATCAGCGCAGACAACCGCCACACCATAAAAAGGCAGGTTATGTAAAAATTTGATAAATGTCTGCTGCAAACGGCTAAAGTCACCCGCGTAGGTATCCATGTGGTCAGCTTCAATGTTTGTAACCACAGCCATCATCGGTTGCAGATGCAAAAAGGACGCATCACTTTCATCAGCTTCAGCAATCAAATAACGACTTGTGCCCAAACGGGCATTGGTCCCGGCACTATTTAATAACCCGCCGATGACAAAAGTTGGGTCGCGCTGTGCCTGAGCATAGATAGAGGCAATCAAACTCGTGGTTGTCGTTTTACCGTGAGTGCCAGCAACCGCAACACCATGGCGATAGCGCATCAACTCAGCTAGCATTTCCGCTCGACGCACGACAGGAATACGCAATTTGCGCGCGGCTTCTACTTCTGGGTTACCTTCATGAATGGCAGATGAAACAACCACTACACTAGCGCCGTTAACATTTTCGGCTTTATGTTCAAAAGCAATATCAGCACCGAGCTCACTTAAGCGATCCGTCATCATACTGTGCTGTTGGTCTGAGCCGCTAACTTGATAGCCTTCGTTTGCTAAAACTTCAGCAATACCGCCCATCCCAGCGCCACCAATCCCAACAAAGTGGATCCGTTTAACCCGTCGCATTTCTGGGATCATTAAACGTATTTTGGCCAATTCGACTTTTGTCATTGTTCTACTCATTTCTTACCTATTTGCTGGCACACATCGGCAACTTGTTGTGTTGCATCGTTAATCGCCAATTTCAACGCTTCGCGTGACATCATTTCACGCACCGATGGTTTAGCCAGCTCTTGTAATAATTCGCTTAGATGCAGTGCATCTAGCTGTGCTTGCGGCAATATTCGCGCCGCACCGTGATCTGCCAGATAACGTGCATTTTTCGTTTGATGGTCGTCTACCGCATGGGGCAATGGCACAAAAATCGCGGGCAAACCAGCGGCTGCCAATTCACTCACCGTTAATGCTCCGGCTCGACAGATAACCAAGTCGGCCCAGCGATAGGCTTGCGCCATATCATCTATAAATTCATCAACTTGAACATGATTCACCCCGAGGGCGCGATAACGCTGCAAGGTTGAATCACCATTGCCACGGCCCACCTGATGGTGAACCTGCAAGGCCAAGTTTCCACATGATTGGATAGCACCAGGGAGCTGTTCATTTAAAACTTGGGCTCCTAAGCTGCCCCCAATCACCAAAATATTCATTCGGTTAGTAAAAATCCGTGCGCCTCGGCCGACTTCCACAATCTCTAAACGCACAGGGTTGCCAACTTGCTGCGCGCCCGGTAATGCTTTAGGAAACGCGGCCAAAGAACGGCTCGAAAACCGGTTAAGCCAACGATTGGTCATTCCAGCAACGGCATTCTGCTCATGGATCACCAATGGAATACCCATCATTCTTGCAGCGATGCCACCGGGGCCACTGGCAAAGCCGCCCATTCCCAGCACCACATTGGGCTTAAGCTTCTTAAACACTGAACGCGCTTGCATCACTGCCCGCAATATTTTCCAAGGCGCGGCAAGTTTACGAATTAATCCGTTGCCACGCACGCCTTTAATATCTAAAAATTCAATATCAAAACCATGGCGCGGAACTAAGTCAGCTTCCATCCGAGTTGGCGTACCCAGCCAAGTAATTTTCCAGCCGCGTGATTGCATCAATCGAGCAACAGCAAGTCCTGGAAAAACATGACCGCCAGTACCACCAGCCATTACGACTAAATGAGGCATATGCTGGTTCATTCGCCCTCCTTGCGATAGGCTTGTTGATTCGCTTGGCGCCACTCGTAATCAATTCGAAGTAGCAATCCAACAGCAACCGACATCACCAACAAACTTGAGCCGCCATAACTTACCAGCGGCAATGTTAATCCTTTAGTTGGCATCATTCCCGATGCCGCACCAATATTCACAGCACTTTGAAATGCAATCCAAAATCCCATTCCGCTAGCCAAATACCCTTCAAATGGTTGATTGCTTTTTAACGCCCGCTGACCAATCGCAATCGCTTTGTATGACAACCAAGCAAACAGCGCTAAAACAATACAGACGCCAACAAAACCGAGCTCTTCAGCCAAAATAGCCATCACGAAGTCAGTATGTGCCTCTGGTAGATATTCCAGTTTTAAAACCGAATTTCCTAATCCTTCACCAAACCACTGTCCTCGGCCAAATGCCATCAAGGATTGGGTAAGCTGATAACCGCTGCCAAACGGATCTTGCCAAGGGTTCAAAAACGATGTCACACGCCGCATTCGATATGGTTCGGCAACAATCAAAATCACCACCGCCACAATGCCGCTAGACATTAATCCAATAAATTGAATCAATTTCGCGCCGGCAATAAACAGCATTCCGATGGTCGCAACAAACATAACGACGACGGTTCCTAAATCTGGCTGGGCTAAAATCATCACGGCTAATACGCACAAAACAACCAGCGGTTTTAAAAACCCTTTTAGGTTTTCTCGTATTTCCTGATTTCGGCGAACCAAATAACCAGCCAGATAAGCAAATAAAGCTAATTTTGCGAACTCTGCAGGCTGGATATTTAATGGTCCAAAGCCAATCCAGCGCTTACTCCCGTTAATATCGTGGCCCACGATTAAAACCAATAACAACCCAGCCATTGTGGCCAAGAGAAATTTGGCATTGTGCTGCTTCCAGAGCTCTACCGGGCACTGCACCACGACTGCCATGGCGATTAAACAAATTACGACATAAACCGCGTGATGCTTAACAAATAAAAATGGGCTGTGGTGTGAAGCCATGCTCTCAGCAATAGAAGCTGAAGCTACCATCACCAAACCTAGACATAACAAACCAATCGCTAACAACAACAATTGGCGGTCATACAATCGCCCAGTTTCAAAGGCCTGAGGTTGTCTTAACCAACCCCATGGACGCTGCAGTTTCGGGATTAACCTTAGCTGCATAATCCCTCCACCAGCTCTCTAAAGTGATCGCCTCTGGCGGCAAAGCCCGGATACATGTCCCAGCTTGCACACGCTGGCGATAACAAAATTCGATCGCCTGGTTTGGCTTGTGCCGTTAAATAATCAATCGCTTCGGGTAAATCTTTTACGCGGTGCGAAAGTGGATAAACTTGCGCAATTTTATCCGCATCTTGACCAAAGATTGCCACACCAGCCGTTTTAGCCAGCCAAGGTGCAAGCTCTGAAAAATCAGCGCCTTTACCATCGCCACCTGCAATCAACCAAGTTTGTCCCGCATCATGTTCAAAGCCCTGTAGCGCGGCGATTGTGGCACCGATGTTGGTCGCTTTTGAATCATTGATATAGTCAATGCCCTGAAACTGCGCTATGAATTCACAGCGATGCGTTAGTCCGCCAAAAGTGCGAAGCACTTCAAGCATGGCGCTGCGGTCAATCCCTGCGGCATCGCCCAAGGCAATAGCACACAGTGCGTTAGCCCAGTTATGCCGGCCGCTCATCTTCAATTCGCTGCAAGCAATAAGCTTGCTCTGGCCTGCCATCAGCCAGTACTGACCATTATCTTCACAGACCCAATAGTCCGCTGGTTTATTCAATGAGAATTGCTTAATGTTTTGCTCATTGGCATTCTCAGGCATCGTTGCTAAGTCATCAGCATTCACCAAACACATTTGGCAATGGCGATAGATGCGGCGTTTGGCATCCCGGTAATCCGCTAAGTCTCGATAACGGTTCATATGATCGCTGGTCACATTTAATACCGTTGCGCCAACCAATTGCAGCGAGTCAGTTGTTTCAAGCTGAAAACTAGATAACTCCAACACATACAGCTTGGCATCATGCTCGAGCAGCTCCAATACCGGAGTTCCAATATTTCCGCCAACACCGACATTAATTCCAGCCGCTTGTGCCATCTTGCCAACTAACGTCGTCACTGTCGTTTTACCGTTACTGCCGGTAATGCCAATCACTGGGGCATCGCACAAAGATGCAAACAGCTCAACATCGCCGATAATGGCTTTACCTGCGAGACGTAATCTTGCAAACAGTTCGCTGCGCACGCTCAATCCCGGTGCAACGACCAAAGTATCCAGCACCATCAATTCAGCTTCAAAGCGCTCAAGTTCGCCTTTTAAAAGTGATACTTGTGCAGGCAATTGCTCTGCCAATGCCGGATTTTCACGCGTATCAAACACAACAGGTGTAATCCCCTGACGCAATAGATAACGAACTGTAGCCAACCCTGAGCGACCCAGTCCGATAACGCCATATTGTTGTGTCATTTGCATTCCCATTTACCGCTTGCCTCGACTAACGAACTTTTAAGGTCACAAGACCAATCAGTACTAAAATCAATGAAATAATCCAGAAACGGACGATAACACGAGTTTCTGGCCACCCTTTTAACTCATAGTGATGATGAATCGGCGCCATGCGAAAAATCCGCTTTTTACGCAGTTTGTATGAGCCAACTTGCAAGATGACCGAGACAGTTTCGGCAACGAACACGCCGCCCATAATCACTAATAAAAATTCCTGACGTACCAGTACAGCAACTGCGCCAAGAGCAGCGCCAATGGAGAGCGAGCCCACATCGCCCATAAAGACCTGCGCGGGATAAGTGTTAAACCATAAAAAGGCAAGCCCGGCACCACTTAACGCGGTACAAACCACCATTAACTCACTGGCTCGATGAACATAAGGGATAAACAGGTATTGCGAGAAATGGCTATTGCCGGTGACCCATGCCAGCAGCGCAAACGCACCGGCAACCAGAACACTTGGCATAATTGCCAGTCCATCCAACCCATCGGTTAGATTGACCGCATTACTTGAACCGACAATCACAAAGTAAGTCAGTGGGATAAACAGCCAGCCCAGTTGCGGCATAATCTCTTTGACAAAGGGAATCACCAATTGCGTTTGCGCTGGGTTATCAGCAGTAGCATAGATAAATATCCCAACACTTAGCGCCACAACTGACTGCCAAAAGTATTTCCAGCGCGCCACTAATCCGTCAGTATTTTTACGCACGACTTTTCGATAATCATCAACAAAACCAATCAGTGCGTAGCTACCAAACACATACAACATGATCCAAACATACTGGTTATCCAATCGCGCCCATAACAGCGTCGAAAGAAATACCGAAGCGAGGATCATCAAGCCGCCCATAGTTGGGGTGCCAGCTTTACTTAAATGGGTTTTAGGGCCGTCATCACGGACGGTTTGCCCAACCTGCAATAATTGCAGGCGATGAATGACTTTTGGGCCTAGCCATAACCCGAATGTCAGCGCAGTCAAAAGACTCATCACTGCCCGAAAGGTCAGATAATCAAACAACGCAAAAGCGTGGATGTATTGTTCTAAAAATCCCGCTAACCAAACTAACATTGATGAACCTTATTAAAATTTTGTTGAATAAATTGGACAGTCTTTTCCATCTGACTACTCCTAGAACCTTTCACGACAACCAACGCATTTGAATGATGCGCATCGAGCTCATGAAGGCGCGCTAACAATGCTTTAGCCAGCGATTGCTGGTCGTCATAATACAAGCCATAGTCACCGGCACTTTGGGCGGCATATTTCATCTGAGCCCCCGTTGCAATTAGTTCAATGTGACGCGCTTTTGCCTGCTCGCCTAATGCTTGGTGGGCTGACTTACTTTGCTCACCTAACTCGCCCATATCTCCGGCAACTAACATAGCAAAGCTATCGCGACTACAAAGCACATCTAAAGCGGCATTAAATGAATTTGGATTGGCATTATAAGTGTCATCAAAAAGCGTAATATGCTCAGACAGTTTCAGTCGCCGCAGGCGGCCACTCACACCGGAGAATTCACTTAATGCTTTGGCGCACTCATCTACACTCATGCCCATCTGCAAAGCCATAGCACTAGCTGCACAGCCATTTTTAACATTGTGCAAACCTGGTGTTTTCAATTTGACTAAAGCGCTCTCGACACCACAGCAAAGATTGAATTGATAACAGCCATCACTTAAACATTTCGCATCCTCAGCCCAAACATCAGCGGTTTGCGATAAACCGAAGCTCACGCTGCGAGCTTTATCTGTTTTTTGTTTAAACAAATTAAGATAAGGACTGTCGGATTCGAAAACAGCACATCCTTGTTCATCAAGCGCTGCAAAAATCTCACTTTTTTCATTGGCCACGCCATCACGGCTGCCGAATCCCTCGATATGGGCATCCCCAACGTTATTGACCAGTGCGACATCCGCTTTGGCTATATTTGCGGTATAGGTGATCTCCCCCGGATGATTTGCACCAAGCTCTAACACCATCGCTTGATGTTCTTCATTTAAGCGCAATAAAGTCAGTGGCAAGCCGATATCATTATTAAAATTACCTTGGGTAAACAACACGTTATATTTGAGATTTAAAATAGCACTGAGCATCTCTTTTACGGTTGTTTTGCCATTGCTGCCGGTAATGGCCGCAACGGGTCCGGTAAATTGCTGGCGCTGCCAAGCGGCGATTTGTCCTAATGCAATGCGCGTATCTTTCACCCGAACAATAGGAATATCCAGCTCGATATCCTGGCTCACTAACGCAGCTCCCGCGCCACACTGAGCCACTTGCTGAAGGTAATGATGACCATCAAAGTGATCGCCAACCAGAGCGATAAACAGCTCTTCTGGCGCAATATGGCGGCTGTCAGTACAGATTGAGCTAATTGGCTGATCATCACCAATCAGTTGTCCTTGGCAAACCAGCGCGATATCAGACAGATTCATTGTTAACATAAGCACTCCTTAACGGCTTGCGCGACAAATGAGCGCTCATCGTAAGCAAGTTTGTCATGGCCGATAATTTGATAATCTTCATGCCCTTTGCCTGCAACCAAGATCATGTCTTGGTGCCCTGCCTGTTCTAATGCCATCTTGATGGCTGTTCGTCTGTCTAAAATCACTCGATAAGAAAAAGAATCAGAAAAACCGCTGCAGATATCTTGGGCAATTTGCTCAGGCACTTCGGTTCGAGGATTATCATTGGTGACAATCACCACGTCCGCATATTGCTCGGCAGCCTGTGCCATCAATGGCCGTTTACCGCGGTCGCGATCGCCTCCGCAGCCAAAAATACAATAGAGTTTGCCTTGGCAATGGCTGCGTAATCCCTGCAGCGCTTTAGCAAGAGCATCGGGAGTATGGGCATAATCAACAACTACCTGAGAACTGCCACTGAACAGCTCCATTCGTCCGGGTACGGTTTGCAATTTATCGCAATCAGTTAACTGGTTTAGCGCAACTAACCCAAGTTCATCTAAACAGCTCACCGCTGCCAGCAGATTGCTCACATTAAATTCACCTAACAGGGGCACATCTAGCGCAACTTGCTCGTTGTGATGATGCACACTAATGCTCACGCCTTTGGGAGTCATCGCTTCAATCTGAGCATGCCAATCGGCATTAGCGTTTAGGCCAAAACTTTTGGCATGAGGATGCCTAGCCAGCAACTCAAGGCCAAATTCATCATCGCTATTAACCAACTGCACCTGAGAATCCGTCATCTCAAATAACCGCTCTTTGGCTTGCCCATAAGCTTGCATCGTGCCGTGGTAATCGAGATGATCCCGCGTCAAATTGGTAAAGATAGCCGCTTTAAAAGCTATTCCCGCAACTCGCCCTTGGTCCAACCCATGAGATGAAACCTCCATCGCCACCAACTGAATACCCGCACCAGCAAATTCACTTAAGGTTCGATAACTCGTTAAAATATCAGCGGTTGTGTTAAGCGCCCCGTGCAGTTCCCCTGGACGCCCATTACCCAAGGTGCCCATCACAGCGGCTTGGATATTGTGCTGATTGGCCAATGATGCGAGTAAGTGAGTCGTGGTACTTTTACCATTGGTGCCAGTGACACCCACAATATATTCTGGTAATGGGCCAAAACAACGCTTAGCAAGCGTTGCTAAATCAGCTTTTAAACTGTGCCGATAAACGATTGGAACACCATTGCGACTTTCAATTTGGCCATCTTGCTCAAGGCTTTGAGCCTGAGCTAAAATAGCAACTGCGCCCCTGGCAATTGCTTTGTCGATATATAAGCGACCATCACTTAAAGTCCCGACCACCGCGACAAACAAACAACCTGGTTTGACTTGGCGACTATCTATCACCAAATCATCCACGCTGACATTAAGCGCATCAGGTAGCGGGACATCTAACCAGCCCGCTAGAAGCGCAGCTAGTTTAACCTTCATCATTTTTATCCTGTAACTTTGAACCATCATCTAATGCGACCAAGCGGATGCCTTGCCCATCAGGTGGAACATTTAAATACTGTAAACTGCCAGACATGACCTTTGAAAATACTGGCGCTGCAATTTGCCCGCCGTAATAGCGATCGCCTTGCGGGTTGTTAATCACAACGGCGATTGCAAGTCGCGGATTACTCACAGGTGCTACACCTGCAAATAGCGCGACATAATTATCACTATAACCACCGGCATTGGCTTTACGGCTAGTGCCTGTTTTACCAGCCACTTGATACCCAGCTACTCGCGCTTTTGGTGCAGTCCCTTTATCGCTTACCACCGACTGCAACATTTTCAGCACCATCTCAGTGTGCTGACGATCAAAAACACGCTGTCCTTTGGGTGCTTTATCCAGCTTGAGTAACGACACCGGTCGGTCAATCCCACCTGAGCCCAAAATTGAATAGGCATGAGCAAGTTGCAGCGGCGTGACAGTCAGACCATAACCAAACGCCATCGTTGCCAACTCAAAGTCAGACCAGCGTCGGCGCTGAGGCACAATGCCGGTGGACTCACCATCAAGCCCCGTACCTAACACGTTGCCAAAGCCAACGGTATAAAACGTGTGCATGACCGAGTCGACTCCAGAGCGAATCGCCAATGTTGCGGCGCCGATATTACTCGATTTCTCTAAAATTGTGGTCAAATTCATCGGCCCTAGGACTTCATCGTCACGAACAATATGATGTCCAATGCGAATGTATCCTGGCCGGTTATCAATAATGGTGCTTTTGTTAGCAACACCTTTTTCCAAAGCCGTAAGCATAATAAACGGCTTCATCGTTGAGCCGGGCTCATAAGCATCGGTAACCGCTCGATTTCGATAACGGTAACTCTGCAATTGGCTGCGATCATTAGGATTAAATGACGGACTGTTGGCCATTGCCAAAACTTCACCGGTGCGAATATCAATCACCACCACACTGCCTGAGGTTGCCTTGGTTGCTTCAACCTCTCGCTTAAGTTCACGATAAGCCAGTGTCTGAATCCGTTGATCTAAGCTCAGCTCAATCGAGTGTCCGGGTTGCTGCTGCTTGATGATCGAGAGATCCTCAATGGTGCGTCTTAAGCGATCTTGGCGAACCAGTCGTTCACCGGGTTTACCGGTCAACCATTTGTCATAAGAGCGTTCAATGCCTTCTTGACCATGGTCATCAATGTTCACAAACCCAACCAAATGCGCACTAATTTCACCCGTTGGATAAAACCTGCGAGACTCAGGCTTGAGATAAATACCCGGAATATCCAACTTAGACACATAATCAGCTAAAGAACTGCTGACTTGACGGCGCAAATACACAAACCGCCGCTTGGGATTATCAAGCCTGCCTTCTAAATCCTTCACATTAGTATTGAGAACTTTGGCCAGTGCTTGCCATTGACGACGTTTATCAAAACTATGGTATTGCTGAATACGCAGCGGATCAGCCCAGATGGCCTGCACAGGCACACTAATCGCCAGTTCACTTCCATGGCGGTCAGTAATCATGCCTCGCTGTTCACGGGTTGTCTCAACGCGTACCGAACGTTTGTCCCCTTGACTGATGAGCTGTTTTGCATTCACCACCTGGATATAAGCCACTCGCCCAACCAATGCTGAGAAAACCAAGGCGATAGAGATTATCACGACAATGAAACGCCAGCGTATATAGAGATTCCCTAATTTCGATTTACGTTTCATGGCGTCACCAACACTTCATCTTTGGGTTGAGGACGCACCATATGCAGCTTTTGTTTAGCAAGCTGTTCAATACGGTTGTGTTCATCTAACGCATTATCTTCAATTAACAGGTGACGCCAGTTGTTATTTAACTGGTCTTGCTTATCGATAAGTTTGGCGCGTTGAGTAATGAGTAAACGGGTATTTTGAGTCGTCACGACAATTGCCAGAGCACTGACCAGACACAAAACGACAATCAGCCAAAACAACTTAAAATGTTTAAGGTCGCTTAAGATGATGCCGAGTAAACTTGGCTGGCGAGCACTTTGATTCATAGATTGATTCGCTGTGCAACACGCAACACAGAGCTGCGAGAACGGCTATTTTGGGAAACTTCCTCAAGCGATGGCTTATACGCTTTGCCAATGGCTTTTAAAGTGCGCCCTTCATTGAGCTGCGCCTCGGTTAATGGCAAACCAGGGGGATAATCTTTGCCCTTTTGCTGTTTACGAATGAAGCGTTTTACCAGCCTATCTTCTAATGAATGAAAACTAATCACAGATAATCGCCCATCAGGAGCGAGCACTTCAACAGCGCCTTCCAGAGCTTGGCTTATTTCATCAAGCTCACTATTAATAAAGATACGGATCGCCTGAAAACTACGCGTAGCAGGATGCTTATGCTTTTCTTTTACAGGCATCGCTTGGCTAATCAAGTTGGCTAATTCAAGCGTGCTACGCACAGGTTGTTGAGCGCGTTGCTCAATAATGGCGGTGGCGATCCGTCTTGCAAACTTTTCTTCACCGAACGTCTTCAATACCCAGACAATATCTTCCAGTTCAGCTTTTTCTAACCATTGCGCGGCAGTTTGCCCGCGGGTTGGATCCATACGCATGTCTAACGGACCATCACGTAAAAAGCTAAATCCTCGCGATGGGTCATCTAATTGCGGTGAAGAAACACCTAAATCTAATAAAACACCATTGATCTTTTTCGATAAACCGAGTTGTTCAACATACTCTTGTAGATGAGAAAAAGGCCCTTTTAATACAGTTACTCGCGCATCATCCAACGCAAGCTGTTCTGCGACCGCAATCGCTTGTGGATCTCGGTCTATTACCAGTAATTTTCCATTTTTGCCAAGCTGCGAAAGAATAAGACGGCTATGACCTCCTCGGCCAAACGTTCCGTCGATATATATTCCATCGGCAAAAATTTGAAGTGCATCCACCGATTCATTCAGCAATACACTTTGATGTTTAAATTGTTCAGTCATCTATAAAGAAAAGTCCCGCAGCTGGTCACTAAATAGTTCGTCGTCATCCGACACGCTTAGATCGCTTTCAATTTGGTCATTCCAATTCTGATCCGACCATATTTCAAACTTGTTCAATTGGCCAACCAACATCACTTGCTTCTCAAGCCCAGCATGTTGGCGCAGCGGTGCAGAAATCAGCAATCGGCCGTTTTTATCCATCTGACAGTCATCTGCATATCCTAATAACAAACGCTGCAAACGGCGCTCAGCCGGGTTCATACTCGATAATTTACGTAATTTACGCTCAATCTCTTCCCACTCATTAAGTGGATAAAGCAACAAACAATTGAGCGTGATATCAACTGTGCAAACCATCTGCCCTTGGCACTCTTCGCTAAGCCAATCACGATAACGAGTCGGCATTGCCAGCCGGCCCTTGCTATCAAGATTGATCGAATTCGCGCCACGTAACATGAGTATTAAAATCCTTTCTGATCCACAATGATCCACTTTTTACCACGTTAGTAAGTTTAAGGAGCCTCCCAGCCCTTTGCAAGCTTGCCAGTGCATCGAATTGAGTAATTTTTCAACTTTCTGTTAATAACAGCGGATAATTAGCTGATAAGGCAAAAGAATTAAGTCATTTATAAAAAAGTATGAAGATGTTGGAATAGCGCTAAAAAGCAGGCAAAAACGGCATAGAAAGCACTAAAAAGTATGAATATCTAGTGAATTTGTTTCTATGTCAGCTAAAACTGCAGATAAAATTGTGTTTTTAATAAAAATAAAAAAGCGGCTCACTGAGCCGCTTCATATCCAATCAAGTGCAAGATGTTAGGCAAATGGATGACGAAGAATAATCGTTTCTTCACGATCCGGACCCGTTGAAATGATATCAACCGGAACACCCAAAATATCTTCAATGCGTGCAATATAAGCCAATGCATTTTCAGGCAGTCCATCGCGACTTTTAACACCAAATGTGGATTCATCCCAACCAGGCAGAGTTTCATAAACAGGTTCAACATGTTCATAACCATCAGCTGCCATCGGTGGAATATCACGAAGTGAACCATCAGCCATTTTATAGCCAACACAAATTTTCACTTCTTTGAGACCATCAAGAACATCCAACTTGGTCAAGCATAAGCCAGAAATACTGTTAATTTGAATCGCTCGATGCATCGCAACTGCATCTAACCAACCTGTACGGCGGCGACGACCAGTGGTAGCTCCGAATTCCTGACCTTTCTGACAAAGCATTTCACCCACATCATCAGACAACTCAGTTGGGAATGGGCCAGCACCGACACGAGTCGCGTATGCTTTGGTAATTCCCAGAACATAATCTAAGTAACGAGGGCCAAAACCACTTCCTGTTGCAACCCCACCAGCGGTGGTGTTAGAGGATGTTACAAATGGGTAAGTCCCTTGGTCGATATCCAGCAATGTGCCTTGCGCACCTTCAAACATAATGCCATCGCCATTACGTCGAGCAGTATCCAACAGGCTACCAACATCTTTAACCATCGAAGTCAGCAGTGGTGCAAGTTCTTGCATGCGCGCTAGAACATCATCATAACTGACCGGGTCAACGTGATAATAGTTAGTCAGTTGGAAGTTATGATAATCCAGAACTTCTTTTAATTTGGCAGCAAATTGCTCCATATCGAACAAGTCACCAACCCGCAGACAGCGGCGCGCAACTTTATCTTCATAAGCTGGGCCAATACCTTTACCTGTCGTGCCAATCGCTTTTTTGCCAAGCGCTGCTTCACGAGCAGCATCCAGTGCAACGTGGTAAGGCAAAATTAATGGACATGCTTCGCTGAGCACCATCCGTTCACGAACAGGAATACCACGTTCTTCTAAGGTGGTCATCTCATCAACCAATGCTTCAGGAGACAAAACAACACCATTACCAATCACACAGGTAACTTTTTCACGTAATATGCCAGATGGAATGAGGTGAAGGACTGTTTTTTCACCATTAATGACAAGCGTATGACCAGCGTTATGGCCACCTTGGAAGCGCACTACATAAGCGGCTTTATCGGTTAGTAGGTCAACGACCTTACCTTTCCCTTCGTCTCCCCATTGGGAGCCGAGAACAACTACATTCTTTCCCATTATCCTAATTCAGCGCAGTAGTTAAAAATAGAGTCTATCAAATTTACCTAAAAGATGGGAGTGAGGACGCTCAAATATCCAGCTAATTAGAGCAAGTATAGAAATAACCAATGAAAGAGCCTAAACCCATCATTTTTAACAAACATTCATAAAAACAATCCTCCGGCATAGCCGGAGGTTTTTCATATGCGCCTGTAAGGCTTTCCTGCCAGCAGCGCCCTAGCAGG